>NZ_DAIUJO010000124.1:0-9997 GCF_036848755.1 Sinomonas sp.
CCGCCCACCGTGGTGGAAAAGGTTACGAGCCGTTCATCGCCGAGTTCGGCTTTGGTGTCCGCGGGTAGCTGCGAGGCGACCGCCCGCAGGACCAGGGGGAGCCGGGCCAGTACGAGCCCCATGATGACGAAATAGGCGACGACCCATAAGAATCGAGGCGTCTTCTGTCTGCCGTCGTCCGAGGAAGACTCAGGTTTCATCTGACCGAGCCGGGCGATGCTGATCACGGGATCTTCAGGACGGGGAGGTTCTGGAGTCGAGATGCTCATTGTTCCTATGCGGTTCGAAGGGAGATGAGGACGCTCTCGATGACCGCGGCCACCGTGATGAAGGCCGAGCCGACGGAGAGGGTGCGGAGCGAGGCAGAAAGGTCGCGTTGGAGCGAAGTGAGCGAGATCTTGCCCTTGTGCAGGAGAACCAGCCGCGCGGCCCCGAAGGCTGGCTGCAGCCCGGCCGCGGCGGCGAGGACGAGCCCGCCGAATTCGAAGGGCACGTACCACGCGACGTCGGCCAAGAGTTGTGCCACGCCGACGGAATTGACACCCAGGGCGACGGTCGCGCCAACGTACAGGGCGAGGATCCCGCCCGCCACAAGCGTGGTCAGGCCAAGCGTGACGACACCTGAATAGAGCACGAGCGCCGCGCCCAGATTCCTCAGGAGGATCTGATCGAACCCTCCGGAGTACAACGGGCTCTTCTCGAAGGTCTTGTTCTCCGCGATCCACGAGACGTCGAGCGCGGCGTATCCGGCGAAGGCGACCAGTGCCATGCCCACCGCCGTGCTGAGAAGCAGGCCCGAGGGCACGCTTCCCAGCACGGCACGCGGAACACGAACATCCATCCGCTACGCCACGGCCTGAGCGCGGCCCCAGCGGAGTGCCACGGCGCGGGCCGTGGCGATGAGTGCACCCGTGATGCCGGCGCCGAAGACGGCCCCGATCACGACCAGCGCCCATCCGCCGACCTCGATGGCCTGCATGATCTGGCTTGCAGCGGCAGCCGAGATTCCGAGCGAGCCGGCAATCCAGGAGACCGCGAGCGAGGCACCCAACAGCCCGGTCAGGCCGAGGGCCGTGGCTGCCACGATCGTCAGAAGACCCTTGCGCTCCACCTGCGTCGTTTCCATGCGAAACTCCTTCTGCTAATTGGCTAATGACAATAGGCAAGATAGCAACCGCCTCTTTCGGCAGGTCAAGCTGGAGGGTGCCCCAGATCGGACGGCCCGGTCCTTTCGCAGAGAGGACCGCGGAAAGTCGACGCACCAAGGTGCCCTGGACTCGGTCACGGATGGGACGCCGCGGCGAAGGGAGCGCTTAGCGGAACGCGGCCTCGCCTGTGAGCTGCTGGCCGAGGATGAGGGCGTGGACCTCGTCGGTGCCCTCGTAGGTCCGCACGGATTCGAGGTTGTTCGCGTGGCGCAGGGGCGAGTGGTCGAGGGTGATGCCGTTGCCGCCGAGGATGGTGCGGGCCTCGCGGCAGATCCCGATCGCCTCGCGGCAGTTGTTGAGCTTGCCGACGCTGATCTGGTGCGGCTGGAGCTTCCCGGCGTCCTTGAGGCGCCCGAGGTGCAGCGCGAGGAGGAAGCCCTTGTTGATCTCGAGCGCCATGTCCACGAGCTTCTGCTGCGTGAGCTGGTACCCGGCGAGGGGCTTGCCGAACTGGAGGCGCTCTTTGGAGTAGGCCAAGGCGTCCTCGAAGGCGTCCCGGGCTGCGCCCATCGCACCCCAGGCAATCCCGTAGCGCGCCTCATTCAGGCACGAGAACGGGCCCCGCAAGCCGACGACCTCGGGCAGGACCGCCTCGGCCGGCAGCCGGACGTCGTCGAGCCCCACGTCGCACTGGATGGAGGCGCGCATCGACAGCTTGGGTCCGATCGGGGTCGCGGTGTAGCCGGGCGTGGAGGTGGGGACGACGAACCCGCGCACGCCGTCGTCGGTCTGCGCCCAGACGACGGCGACGTGCGCCACCGAGGCGAGGCCGATCCAGCGCTTGGCGCCGCTGAGGACCCAGTCGGAGCCGTCGCGCCGGGCGAAGGTGCGCATCGATGAGGGGTCGGAGCCCGCGGTCGGCTCGGTGAGGCCGAAGCAGCCGATCGCTTCGCCAGCCGCCATGCGCGGGAGCCACTCCCGCTTCTGCTCCTCCGAGCCGTGCTTGGAGATCGCGCTCATCGCGAGCGAGCCCTGGACGGAGACGAAGGTCCGCAGCCCCGAATCCCCGGCCTCGAGCTCCGCGGCAGCCAGCCCGTACTCGACCGCCGAGCGGCCCGCGCACCCGTAGCCCGACAAGTGCATCCCGAGCAGGCCCAGGCGGCCTAGCTCGGGCACGAGCTCGAACGGGAATCGGGCCTCCTCGTACCAACGAGCGATGTTCGGCTTGATCTCGGCGCCGACGAACTCGCGGACGCGCCCGCGGAGGGCCAGTTCGTCGTCGCTGAGGAGGGAGTCGAACGAGATGAGGTCGGCGGGGTCCATGCCGACAGGGTAGCGGCGCCTTCCGGGCGTAGGGTGGAGGGCGTGACTGAGACCACTCACACGGCGTCGCTCCCCGCTCACCTCCGGCTCGAGACGTCGCCGGGGGCCCGCCCTGCCGCCGTCGTCCAAGGCCCGAACTACCGCTTCACTGTCCTGACGTCCCAGCTCCTCCGCCTCGAATACAGCCCGGACGGGGAGTTCGAGGATCGCCCCTCGCAGGTCGTGCTCCACCGGGACCTCGAGGTCCCCGAGTTCCGTGTCTTCGACAAGCCGGAGGCACTCGAGATCATCACCGAGCACGTGCATCTCGTCTACGACAAGCGCGAGTTCGCCCCGCACGGCCTCTCGGTCAAGGTCCTCGGCAACGTCAGCAACTACCACAGCGTGTGGCACTACGGCGAGGTCGGCGAGAAGAACCTCGGTGGCACGGCGCGGACGCTCGACGGCGTCGACGGTGCCTGCGAACTCGAGCCCGGCCTCATGTCCCGCTACGGCTTCGCCGTGCTCGACGACAGCGAGACCCTTGTCTTCGACGACGCCGGCTGGCTCGACGCGCGCCCCCAGGGAAGGACGGACCTCTACTTCTTCGGCTACGGCCGCGACTACCGCAGATGCCTCCGCGACTTCTACCGCGTCTCGGGATCGACGCCCCTCGTGCCCCGCTTTGCCCTCGGCAACTGGTGGAGCCGCTACCACCGGTATACAGAGGACGAGTATCGCGGCGTGATCGAGCGCTTCGCAGCGGAACGGATCCCGCTCTCGGTTGCCGTGCTCGACATGGACTGGCACCTCACCGACATCGATCCTGCGCATGGGAGCGGTTGGACCGGCTACACGTGGAACCGCGAGCTCTTCCCCGACCCTGAACGCTTCGCGCGGTGGCTCCACGATCGAGGCCTTGCCCTCACGCTCAACGTGCACCCCGCGGACGGGATCGCGGCCCACGAGGAGGTCTACGCGAAGACGGCCGAGGCCCTTGGCCTCGACCCTGAGGCAGGAGACGCCGTCGCGTTCGACCCCACCGATCCCGAGTTCCTTCGCGCGTACCTCGAAGAAGTCCACCATCCGCTCGAGGACGCGGGCGTCGACTTCTGGTGGCTGGACTGGCAGTCAGGCCCCTACTCGCGCATCGAGGGCCTCGACCCGCTATGGGTCCTCAATCACGTGCACTTCCTCGACTCGGCGCGGAACGGTAGGCTTCCGCTCACTTTCTCGCGCTACGCCGGCCCCGGCAGCCATCGCTACCCCATCGGGTTCTCGGGCGACACCATCGTCACGTGGGAGTCGCTCGCGTTCCAGCCGTACTTCACCTCGACAGCGTCGAACATCGGCTATGGATGGTGGAGCCACGACATCGGCGGCCACATGTGGGGCTACAAGGACGACGACCTCGCCACGCGTTGGGTCCAGCTCGGCGTCTTCTCGCCGATCAACCGCCTTCACAGTTCGTCCCTGCCGTTCACCGGCAAGGAGCCCTGGAAGTTCCGCGCTGACGCCGAGGCTGTCATGGGCGAGTTCCTGCGGCTGCGCCACCGGCTGGTCCCGTACCTCCATACGATGAACCACCGCTCCGCGTCCGAGGGCCGGCCGATCGTCGAGCCGATGTACTACGAGTACCCCGAGGTCGACGAGGCCTACGAGGTGCCGAACCAGTATCTGTTCGGCAGCGAGCTCATGGTTGCGCCGATCGTCTCGCCGCGGACGCGCGCGCTGAACCGTGCGAGCGCCGACGCGTGGCTTCCGCCGGGCCAGTGGACCGACTTCTTCACCGGCACCCGTTACCGGGGCGGGCGCCGAGCGCGCCTGTACCGCCCGCTCGACTCGATCCCCGTCCTGGCGAAGGCGGGCTCTATCGTTCCGCTGGTGGTCCAGAAGGAAGCGCCCGGAAACGGCGTCGCGGCGCCAGGCCGACTCGAGCTGCGCGTCTTCCCCGGAGCATCGGGCGAGTTCACGCTCGTCGAGGACGACGGTGGGGCGTCCGCGGGGGAGCGAGGGCACCAGGTGCGCACCCGCTTCGAGTTCGACGAGGATGCCGGGGAACTTCGGGTCCGCCCGTGCGAGGGGGCCGTCGACGCCGTCCCGACCCTTCGCTCCTACGAGGTCGCCTTCGTCGGAGTCAAGGAGCCCGCTGCCCTGCGGGCCGTCTCGGCCGAGGCCAGCGTCTCGTACGATCATTCCGCCGCCACACTCCGGGTCCGCGTCGACGACGTCGCCGCCAGGACGGGCTTCACCCTGATCGCGGAAGGCGGTCTGGCCCTGGCGTCCAACCGGACGGTTGACGCCGTCGAACGCCTCCTCGAGGACGTGCACGCGAAGTTCACGGTGAAGGGGGACATCTTCGCGCGGGTCGCTTCCGGGGAGTCGCCGGCGGCCGTCGTCGCCGCGCTCGCCGGCATGGACCTCGACGGGGACCTGTTCGGCGCGCTCGTCGAGCTGATCCTCGCGGACGCGGAGTAGCAGGTAGGCAGCGTGGAAATGCCCATGCCCGCTCGACGGTTCGCGTTCGCGCGCGCGATCACGGAAGCACTCCAGCCCCCGATCGTTACGGCCGTCCTCATGGTGCTGAGCCCGGCGGGGAGCCCGGGCTTCCCCGGAACGCTGTGGTACGGGGTCGTCGCGGCCGTGTTCACGTGCCTCCTGCCGTTCGGGCTGTTGCTCGCGCTCGTGCGGGCGGGCAAGGTGACAGACCATCATGTGAGCGACCGGCGCCAGCGAGGCCCGGTGCTCGCGGCCTCGATTGCGTGCGTTCTGCTCGGCCTGGCCGTCCTCCTCGTGCTGCGGGCTCCGGCGAGCGTGACCGCCATGGTGCTTGCGCTCATCGGTGGCCTCGCACTGCTGGCCCTCGTGAGCCTCGCCTGGAAGATCAGCGGCCACGCCGCGGCGATTGCCTCTGCGACGGTCTCGGTCATGTTCCTGTTCGGCCCGGGCTGGTGGCCGGTGCTGCTGCTCGTGCCGGCGGTCATCTGGTCCCGGCTCGTGCTCAAGGCCCACACGCCCGCGCAGCTCGTCGCGGGCGCCGTGTTCGGCGGCGCGGTCATCGTGGGGCTCTGGCGTGGGCTTCTGGCCTGGATGGGCTGACGCTCACCAGAGACGGTGGCTCGCGTTTCCTGAGGTGCTCCAGGCGGCGTCGCGCAGCCCCTCCACGCTCTGTGACATGTCGCCTCCCCGGCGCCACGCCGCGCGGAGGCTCGCGAGGGCTCGCCGCAGGGGTTGGATGCGGTCTGGGCGCATCAGGATGGGGGCGGGAGCTGCTGAATGGTGCCGGGCGATGGTCGTCATGGTGGTCCCCTTTTCGGTTGTTTCCGCTTCCCTCTGCGTCAAGTCTGCTCGGCGAGCAGGACAGCTCCCGTCCGCTTGATTTCGAGATATAACGCGTTCTCGGATTCACGATATATCTCGATCTGTCATCGGGCAATGCCCCACGTCGATGCGGACAGTTCCTGTCCTCATGGCGAGGCATGATGGACCCATGGGAGACACGACGCACCGCGTGCTGAGCTTGCTCAACCTGCTCCAGCAGCGTCCGGTCTGGACGGGGAATGAGCTCGCCGAGCGGTTGGGCGTCACCACCCGGAGCGTCCGCCGCGACGTCGAGCGACTCCGCGCCTTGGGCTACCCCGTGCGAGCCGAGCACGGGACGGGAGGCGGGTACCAGCTCGGGGCCGGGAAGGCACTTCCGCCGCTCCTTCTCGATGACGAGGAGGCGGTCGCCGTCGCCGTCAGCCTCCGTCTCGCAGCCGGCGGGACGGTTGCGGGGCTCGGAGAAGCCGCTGTTCGGTCCCTCGCAAAGCTGGACCAAGTG
This sequence comes from Sinomonas sp., assembly GCF_036848755.1. NCBI lineage: Bacteria > Bacillati > Actinomycetota > Actinomycetes > Micrococcales > Micrococcaceae > Sinomonas > Sinomonas sp. Next base: position 6,274 of record NZ_DAIUJO010000124.1, read on the forward strand.
CTGCCGGCGCGCTTGCGCGCCGAGGTCAAAGGGGTCATCGACGCGACGGTGAGCCTCGACAGTCCCGTCACGCCGGTCGATGCCGACGTCCTCGTTGCCCTTGCGCGGGCCATCCGGACACCGGAACGCGCGACGTTCGACTACACGAAGGCCGACGGCGACCACAGCGAGCGGCGCGTCGAACCCTACCGCCTCGTCGCGGCCGCCCGCCGGTGGTACCTCATGGCCTGGGATCTCGACCGCGATGACTGGCGGACGTTCCGACTCGACCGCATGGCGGCGGCCCGCGGCACCGGGTGGCGATTCAAGCAGCGCGACGCTCCCGACGCCGTCGAATTCATCCGCGCCTCGATCACCCAGGCTCCCTACCGCTTCGTCGCGAAGGTCAGGATCGAGGCGTCGGCCCACGAGGTCGCACAGTTCGTGCCCTCGACGGTTGCCGTCGTCGAGCCCGACGGCGAGGGCCACGCGCTCCTGACCGCGGGGGCCGACGACCTTGACTACATCGCGTACCACGTCGTTCGGCTCGGCTGGCCCGTCACCGTTATTGAGCCGCCCGAGCTGCGCGATGCCATGCGGAGCCTCGGCGAGAGGCTGAGCGCGGCCGGCGCATAGGCGCCGGCATCTTGCCCTCGCCTGTGGGACGGGGTCCAATGGAGCCACGACGGCGGGGTGTCCCGCCGTGCGTTTGAGCCGCGCCGAAGGAGCCGCCATGTTCACCAGCCCGTTGCCGCCCGTCGATATCCCCGAGGTCACGATCTACGAGTTCCTCTTCGGCGGCCTGGGCGACGAGGATCTGGACCGGGTCGCCATCGTCGACGGCACGACCGGCGCCGAGACGAGCTACCGCGAGCTCGCGGCCCGTATCGACGCCCTCGCCGGCTGGCTCGGGAGCAGCGGCGCGGGGCCCGGCACCATGATCGGACTGTTCAGCCCGAACATCCCGGCGTTCGCCGTCGTGTTCCACGGGATCCTCCGCGCCGGAGCTGCCGTCACCACCGTCAACGCGCTCTACACGGCGGAGGAGACCGGGCGGCAGCTCAGCGACGCGGGGGCCGGATGGCTCTTCACGATCTCCCCTTTCCTCGACCGCGCCCAGACGGCGGCGGAGCAGGCGGGCATCCCGCCCGAGCGGCTCGTGGTGATCGACGGCGGCGACGCGGCCGGTGCGGCGGGGCACCCGTCCCTCGCGGAGGCGCTGGGGGCTGGAATCGCGGCGCCGGACGTGGCCATCGATCCCCATGCGGCCGCCGTCGTCCCCTATTCCTCCGGCACGAGCGGCTCGCCCAAGGGAGTGCTGCTCAGCCAGTACAACCTTGTGGCCAACGTTGCGCAGGCGCACCCCGTCGTGGGCGTGACGCGGGACGACGTGCTCCTCGCGGTGCTGCCGTTCTTCCACATCTACGGGATGACGGTCCTGCTCAACCTCGCCCTGCGCGAGCGCGCGAGGCTCGTCACGATGCCGAAGTTCGACCTCGCCGAGTTCCTCCGCATCGTGCAGGACTACCGGTGCACGTACCTGTTCATCGCGCCGCCCATCGCCGTCGCGCTCGCGAAGCACCCCATGGTCGAGCAGTTCGACCTCTCCTCCGTCCGCGCTGCGCTCTCCGGTGCGGCGCCCCTCGACGGCGAACTGGGGCACGCCGTCGCCCGCCGCCTCGGCTGCGTCATGCTCCAGGGGTACGGCATGACGGAGCTGAGCCCGATGTCCCACGCGATGCCGCTTGCCTCGGCGGACAGCCTCCCGCTCGATTCGGTGGGCTATACCGTGCCCAACACGGAGTGCAAGATCCTCGACCCAGCCACGGACGAGGAGATACCGCTTCCTGCCGAGGGTGAGAGCGCTCCGGGCCAGCTCCTGGTGCGCGGGCCGCAGGTGATGCTCGGCTACCTCAACCGGCCCGATGCCACGGCCGCCACGATCGATCCGGACGGCTTCCTCCGAACCGGTGACATCGCAACTGTCTCGGCCGACGGCGTCGTGACGATCGTCGACCGCCTCAAGGAGCTCATCAAGTACAAGGGCTACCAGATCGCTCCGGCGGAACTCGAGGCGCTGCTTCTCACACACCCGCAGGTCGCCGACGCCGCGGTCATCGGAGTGCGGACGGACGACGGCGAGGAGGTGCCGAAGGCATTCGTCGTCCGGCAGGCGGGAGCGGAGCTCGGCGACGTGGACGTCATGGGCTTCGTCGCCGAGCACGCGGCCCCATTCAAGCGCGTGCGGTTCGTCGAATTCGTGGACGCCATCCCGAAGTCCTCGTCAGGGAAGATCCTGCGTCGCGAGTTGAGGGCGCGCACGTAGCCGGGACGCAGGGGTTCAGCTGCCCTCGAAGCCTGTGCCGGTGGTCACCGATTCCCATGCCTCGACGTCGGCTGCCTGGGCCGCTGCGGCAGCTCGGTAGCCGGCGAGCGCATCCTGGCCCAGCAGCAGGAATCGAGGAGTGTTCTCCGCTTCGACCGCTGCAATGATGGCCTCGGCCGCCTTCGCGGGGTCACCGGGCTGGTTTCCGTGGGCCGTGTCGTGCTCCTTGCGACGCTTCCCCGCAGTTTCGGCGTAGTCGCCGATCGGCAGGGCTGACTGGGTGAGCGAGCGCCCTGCGAAATCGGTCCGGAAGCCGCCCGGTTCGACGATCGTGACCGTGATGCCGAGTGGCTCGAGCTCTTTCTGGGCCGAACCGGAAAGGCCCTCGAGCGCCGCCTTGCTCGCCGCGTAGAAGCCAGAGCCCGGCGGGCAGATTCGGGCCCCAATCGAGGAGATGTTCACAATCGCACCGCTCCGCCGAGAGCGCATGCCGGGCAGCACGGCCTTCATCATGGCGACCGGCCCGAAAACGTTCGTTGCAAACAATCGCTGCACGTCGGCGTCGTCCCCTTCCTCGAGCGCCGCCCGATATCCGTACCCGGCGTTGTTCACCAGGACGTCGACGGCGCCGAACCGCTCCTCGGCGGCGCGCACCGTTTCGGTGACCTGCGACCGGTCAGTGACGTCGAGGGCCAGCGCTAGAGCTGACTCAGGGTAGGCGGCCGCGAGGTCCTTCACGGAGTCTGCATCGCGGGCCGTGACGACGGCGCGGTTCCCCTTCGCGAGGACGGCATCGGCCAGGGCTCGGCCGAGACCCGTCGAGCAGCCCGTGATGAACCAGGTAGAGGCGTTGTTCTGATCCGGCTTGTTCTGCGAGGCCATGTGCTTCCTTTCAGGAGCTGGTTTCAGGAGCTCGTTTGCTTGCTTCCTCTCACGCTATGGCCACTGTGCTTTTCGAGGGAGGTCCTGCCAGTGCATGGCTCATCGGCGGACGCGCCATGCCGAATCGAGCTGGGAATCGGCTACCGGAGTTCTCTGTCCTGCGAGGTCCAAACGCAGGCTCGAACACATCGTGGCTGGCTCGGCGACTGGACGAGTGATGGCCGGGGCCCAGAACGGTACGCCTGATCAGAACGGTGGGGGTTGAGGCCTGCGGTGCGGGTCCAGTTGGATGCCGGGCTTGTCGCGCGGCCCGATCGCCCCGGTTTCAGGCGGGGCGGTTTCGGGCGGGGCGGGTTCGGACGCCCATGGTTCGGGCAGGGCGGGTTCGGAGATGTAGCTGCGGCCCAGGGGCGAGGTCCATTTCAGGAGGTGTGGTGGAGGGCCTTCCGGGGGGTCGTTTTCCCTGGGGCTGCGCACTCTGAAGTTGCCCTCCCGGGAGTTGCCCTCTTCGGGGTTGCCCTGGTCCGGGGTGTGGTG
>NZ_DAIUJO010000125.1:0-9854 GCF_036848755.1 Sinomonas sp.
GATCATCCAGGAGCTCGAGGCCTTCTTCCGCGGCGCCGGCTGGAACGTCATCAAGACGGTGTGGGGACGCGAGTGGGACGGCCTCCTGAGCAGGGACCGCGAGGGTCACCTCCTGCGCATCATGAACGAGACGCCCGACGGCGACTACCAGACCTACAAGGCCGAGTCGGGCGGGTTCGTCCGCGAGCACTTCTTCGGCAAGGCGCCGGAGACGAAGGAACTCGTCGCTGACCTGACCGACGAGCAGATCTGGAACCTCAAGCGCGGCGGGCACGACTACCAGAAGGTCTACGCGGCCTACAAGGCTGCCGTGGAGTTCAAGGGCAAGCCGACCGTGGTTCTCGTGAAGACTGTCAAGGGCTACGGGCTGGGCTCCCACTTCGAAGGCCGCAACGCCACGCACCAGATGAAGAAGCTCACCCTCCAGGACCTCAAGGACTTCCGCGACCACCTGCGCATCCCCGTCACGGACGAGCAGCTCGAGGCCGATCCGTACCGCCCGCCCTACTACCACCCGGGCATGGGCTCACCCGAGATCCAGTACCTGCTCGAGCGGCGCCGTGCCCTTGGGGGCTCCGTTCCGGAGCGCCGCAGCCGGCACGCGGAGGTGAGCCTCCCGCCGTCGTCCGCATACGCCGTCGCCCGCCGCGGCTCCGGAAAGCAGCAGGCCGCGACGACCATGGCGTTCGTCCGCCTCCTCAAGGACCTCATGCGGGACAAGGAATTCGGGCGACGGGTCGTGCCGATCGTGCCGGACGAGAGCCGGACCTTCGGCATGGACGCCTTCTTCCCGACGGCCAAGATCTACAACCCCAAGGGCCAGAACTACCTCTCCGTGGACCGCGACCTCGTGCTCGCCTACAAGGAGTCCCCGGCGGGGCAGCTCATCCATCCGGGCATCAACGAGGCCGGCGCGGTCGCGGCGTTCACCGCGGCGGGGACCTGCTATGCCACGCATGGGGAGCCGCTCGTGCCGATCTACGTCTTCTACTCGATGTTCGGCTTCCAGCGCACGGGCGACTCGTTCTGGGCCGCCGCAGACCAGATGGCGCGCGGCTTCATCATCGGTGCGACCGCCGGCCGGACCACGCTCACGGGCGAGGGCCTCCAGCACGCCGACGGCCACTCCCCGATCCTCGCCTCGACCAATCCCGCCGTGGTGACCTACGACCCGGCCTACGGATACGAGATCGGGCATATCGTGCGGGCCGGCATCGAGCGGATGTACGGCGGCAACCACCCGGATCCCAACGTCATGTACTACCTCACGGTGTACAACGAGCCTATCGTCCAGCCGACCGAACCCGAGGGCCTCGACGTCGAGGGGCTGCTGCGCGGGATGTACCGCCTGCCCCTTGAGGCGAGTGGCCCAGGGGACGAGCTCGTTGTTGGCCTCTCCGAGGACGCGCCTCGAGCGCAGCTGCTCGCCTCCGGAGTCGCAGTGCCGTGGGCGATCGAGGCGCGGCGCCTCCTGGCAGAGGACTGGGGTGTGGCCGCGGATGTCTGGAGCGTGACGTCGTGGACCGAGCTCCGGCGCGACGGCCTCGCGGTCGAGGAGCAGGCGTTCCTGCACCCCGGCGAGGAGACCGCGGTGCCCTTCGTCACGCAGCAGCTCTCAGGGGCCCCCGGCCCCGTGGTGGCCGTGACCGACTACATGAAGGCCGTCCCGGACCAGATCCGCCAGTTCGTCCCGGGCGACTACGCCGTCCTCGGAGCCGACGGGTTCGGATTCTCGGACACCCGCGCCGCAGCCCGGCGATTCTTCAAGATCGACTCGACGTCCGTCGTCGTCCGCACGCTCCAGGAGCTCGCCCGCCGCGGCGACGTCCCCGCGGACGCGCCGCGAGTGGCCATCGATAAATACCGGCTGCTCGACGTCAACGCGGGTCCGGCCGCCAGCACCGAGGACTAGCACGTTGCGCCGTCAGCTCTGCAGGGTTCACACCCTGCAGAGCTGACGGCGCAAGGGGAGAGGAAGAAGCACAGAGGAAGGGCCCCGACGCTCAGCGTCGAGGCCCTTCGCAGCGCGGTGGAAGGTCAGCGGGCGGCGAGCCAGCCGAGCATCCGGCTGAACCAGTCGCGCTTGGTCTCGAGGCGGTCGGAGCTCACGGCGAAGTCCGGGTCGGTGGTCCATCCACGGGGGATGTACCGCTCGACTGAAGCCGACTCCTGTGCGGGTTCAAGCTGATTCGTCTCTTTCGTGGGCATCGTCCTCCCCTTTCTGAACTCACCGATCCGCCCTATTTCACAAAGCGGAAACTTATTTCTGACAAGTGAAATTCTATGAGAACTCAGGGCGGGCGGTCAAGGGGTGACTTCCCTCCGGCCCACTTCTGTCTCCGCCACGGCTTTGAACCGAGCGACACGCCGCGCTCCCGACCGGTTGGGAATTCACAACCGGGCAGGAGCGCGGAGTCACACCCCTGCAGGTGCGGGTGCTGGCCGGGCGGGGAGGGCGAGGCCGGCCTCTTTGAGAGCGAGATAGATCCGATCGCGGGTGAATGGCGTCTCGGTAAAGCGGATGCCGGTGGCAGTCTTGAGCGCGTTCGCGAGCGCAGGAGCAACCGGGTTGAAAGGACTCTCGCTCATCGACTTGGCCCCGAGTGGCCCCAGCGCGTCCGTGGTCTCGGCGAAGTAGACCTCACTCCGCGGGACATCCGCGAACGTGGGGATGTGGTACTGCCGCAGGATGTCGGTGCTGACGGCGCCGTCAGCGTCCACGAGCACGTTCTCCCACAGAGCCGCACCAAGAGCCTGCGCGATCCCGCCCTCGACCTGCCCTCGGCACTGCCGCGGATTGACGACGACGCCCGCGTCCGCGGCCTGGACGCTCTGCAGGATCTGGAGCTCGCCGGTCCCTCGGTGGACTGCGACTCGAAACCCGTGCACGTTGAAGGCGACAGATCTGGGCGTCCCTGCCCAGCGCCCCTCGGCCGCGAGATCGACGCCGCATCCGAGGGCGGCCTCCGCCAGCTGCGCGAGCGGCACTTCGTGCCCCGAGCAGACGACGGCGCCCGGCACCAGCGAGCACTCGGCGACGTCGGCTTCGGTCCATTCGGCAGCAAAGGCGACGATGCGCCGCGCGAGGTCCTCGGCCGCGGCGAGCGTGGCCTTCCCAGCGACGACGGTTCCCGTTGAGCCGAACGCTCCGGTGTCGTGGTCGGTGAGTGCTGTGTCCGCGCTGCGCAGCACGACGTCCCCAGCGCCCGCGGAGAGCGCCGTCGCTGCGAGCTGCGCGTGCACGGTGCTCGTGCCGTTGCCGAATTCGGCCGTCCCGACGTCGAGCCCGAAGCGGCCGTCCGGGAGGAGCGCGATCCGAGAATGCGAGAAGTGCCCGCGTGGCGGGACGGTGTCGATCATCGAGAGCGCTGTGCCCTCGCCCACGAGCCATTCGGGCCCGAGCTCACCCTTGACGGACTTCCCGTCAGCACCGAGCTGCCCCTTAAACAGGCGCTCCCGTTCCCTGCCGCGCTTGAGGGCCTTGCCCACGAGCCGCACGCACTGGTCCAGGCCGTAGCTGCCGTACAGGACGTCGGGTTCAGGTTCTGGGAGCGAAGCGAGCATGGGATCATCCCGGTGGATCATGTTGCGCTGCCGGAACTGCAGGGGATCCATGCCGATCCCTGCGGCGAGCTCGTCCACCGCGGACTCAACCGCGAAGATCATCTGGCTCAGGCCATAGCCGCGGAACGCCCCCGCGGGGACAGTGTGCGTGTACACGGAACGAGCGTCGATCTTCTTGTTCGCGCACCGATAGACGCTCACCGATTCGTTGCACCCGTGGAACATGACGCCGGGCGCGTGGTTCCCGTAGGCACCCGTGTTCGTGACGACGTCGACCGCGAGCGCCGTGAGCGTCCCGTCGCGCTTCGCGCCCGCACGCAGCCGGATCGTGAAGGGGTGCCGGGTCGTGGTGGCGCGGAATTGTTCGGAGCGGGTGAGTTCGAGCTGCACGGGCCGGCCGAGCCGGAGCGCGGCAAGCGCCGCGACGTCCTCCGTGAGAACCTCCTGCTTGCCCCCGAACCCGCCGCCGACCCGGCCCGTCACGACGCGCACCTGCTCGGGCGCGAGACCGAAGATGCGCGAGAGCGTTCGCCGCGCGAGGAACGGAACCTGAGTCGACGAGCGTACGACGAGGGTCCCGTCCCCGCGCAGCACGTCGCCCTCGGTCCAGGCGATCGAGCAGTGCGTCTCGAGCGCGACATGCTGGACGCGCTGGGTCCGGAATGTGTCCTCATAGACGAAGTCCGCGGCGGCGAGCCCCACCTCGACGTCCCCGATCTCGGAATGCAGCTCCGCGACGATGTTGCGGCCCGGGTCCGCGATCCGTGCGGTCGCGGCGTCCTTCTCGCCATGCACGGCCGGCGCGCCGGGAGCGAGGGCCGCCTCCGGGGTCAGGACGGCGGGCAGCACGTCGTAGTCGACGACGACGGCACGCACCCCCGCCTCTGCAGCAGCCACCGTCTCCGCCACGACCGCGGCCACGCGCTGCCCCCGGTACCGAACGACGGCGTCGAAGAGCCGGGTATCGTCCGGGTCGTCCTCGACGAGCTCGTGCTGGGCCGTCGAGTAGAGGAGGTCCGGCGCGTCGTCGGCGGTGAAGACGGCGACGACGCCCGGAGTAGCGAGCGCGGCCGACGCGTCGATGGAGCGGATCCGGGCGTGCGCGTGGGGCGAGCGGACGAGCTTGAGGTGCAGGAGCGCGGCTTGGCCGCCGGGCACTTCAGCGTCCGTGACGTCGAGGGTGTACCTTTCGGTGCCGGAAACGATCCGCTGGCCGGCGAGGGCGGGGACGTCGTCCCCCATCCGGCCGTCCCTCGGTCCGCCTTGGCCGGTCCCCGAGACGGCGGCTTCGACGGCCGCGTAGCCCGTGCACCGGCAGAGGTTCCCCTTGAGGTTCCGCGGCAGGTCGGCGAGCTGGGCGGCGTCGAACGTCGCCGCGGTCATCACCATGCCCGCCGTGCAGAAGCCGCACTGGAAGCCCTGGGCCTGGATGAACTGTCGCTGCATCGGGTGGAGCCCGTCGGGGCCGGATGCGCCCGTCCCCGCGAGGCCCTCGATCGTCGTGATCGCGTGGCCCTCGGCACGCTGCGCGGGGTAGAGGCACGAGTGGACGGGGACGCCGTCGACGTGGACGGTGCACGCACCGCAGTCGCCGGCATCGCAGCCCTTCTTGACGCCGAGCGCGCCTTCTTCCCGGAGGAAGGTGCGCAGGCACTGTCCCGGGCGGGGGGTCGCGTGAGCGGGCGCCCCGTTGATCTCGACGGCCATGTCAGGCGCCCTCCTCAAGCAGCTCGAGACGCAGTTCCTCGCCGAGCCGGTAGGTCATGTCGCGGCGCCACGCGGGCAGGCCGTGGATGTCGTCGTGGTAAAGGTTTGCGGGGATCGCGGCGTCGAGGGCAGCGGCCAGCGCCGGGCCGTCGGGGAGCGACTCGGCGGCGAACCGCAGCTGGACAGGCCGCTTGGTCGAGGCGGTCACGGTCAGGACGAAGCCGCCGTCGGTATCGCGCCGCCCGATGAGCAGCGCTCCCGAGCGGCCACGGTTGCTGAGCGAGAGGCGCCGGAACGACGTCCGGGCCCGGAGCGCGTGCGCCGGGAGGCGGACCGAGCGGATGAGCTCGCCGGGTTCGAGGGCGTTGCGGCCATCGCCCGTGACGAGCTCGACGACGGGAAGCTCCCGCGAACCAGCCGCGCCCCACAACGTCGCGACGCCGTCGAGCGCCGCGCACAGCGACGTCATCGGGCCGGCCGGGAGGGACGTCGCGATGTTGCCGCCGACGGTCGAGAGGTTCCAGATCTTGAACGACGCGACGAACGCGTCGCAGCACGGGCGGACGACGCCGAGCGCCGGCCAGCGCGCGACGGTCGCCCCCGCGGGGTCCCCGACCTCCCAGAGCCGGGCGATCGTGCACGTGGACGCCAGGGTGAGGCCGTCGTCGTCCTCCTCGACCGGTTCCCAGCCTGCTGAGTTGAGGTCCAGGAGACGCCGCAGCGTCTGGCTTCCGTAGGAGAACAGGACCGTCCCGCCTGCGAGCCAGGCATCCCCCTCGCGCCACTCCGCCGGGTTCGCCGTGGGGACGATGGCCTCGATGGTGTTCATGTCCATGCGGGCTCACCGTGCCGTTCAACGGATCCGGTCGGCTCACTGCGCACGCGCGCCGAGGAGCGAGCGCCGTGGATCCTTCCCTGGACGTCCCGCAGGGGAGCCCCGCTCGCGGCCGGGTTCCGGGACGCGACGAGCTCGGCGAGGATCGAGACCGCGACTTCTGCCGGCGTGACGGCCCCGAGGTCAAGCCCGATCGGCGAGTGCAGCCGCGCGAGATCCCGCGGACCGTGTCCTGCCTGGAGGAGGGACGCGATCCGCTGCTCGTGGCTGCGGCGCGACCCCATCGCCCCGACATACGCGAGGTCGAGGCGGAGCGCGGCGTCCAGGAGGGGGGCGTCGAACTTGGGGTCGTGGCTGAGCACGCAGAGGGCGGTGCGCCGGTCGAGCCTTCCGGCTGCGGCCTCTGCCTCGAGATACTCGTGCGGCCAGGCCACAGCGATGTCATCGGCGGCCGCGAACCGCTCCTGCGCCGCGAACGCGGCGCGGGCATCGACGAGCGTCACGCGGTAGCCGAGGAGCTTCGCGGGCGGCACGAGGGCAGCGCCAAAGTCGTTGGCACCGACAACGAGCAGGCGCGGAGCCGGCAGGCGGCTCTCGACGAGGAGACGGATGGGCCCCGGGCTGGGGGCGCTCGAGCACCCACCGTCCGGCTCGACGGGCACGACGGCGGAGACCCCCTGCGCGAGGACGGGAGCCACGAGCGAGGCCGCGTTGAAGGCGGCCGCGGAGTCCCCCTCGAACAGCGGGCCGAGCGCCGCGGCCAGTTCGGCGAGGCGCAGGCAAGGCTCGGGGACGACGACGGGCCGGACGGCGCCGTCGTCCGCTCGCTCCCCCGCCGCCGCGAGGCGACGGACGACGGCGAACGGCGACGAGGCAGCGCGGCCCGCGACGGCGCTGAGGACCGCGAGGGACTCGGGCGGCAAAGGCTGCAGGTGGACCTCGAGCTCGCCGCCGCACGTGAGTCCCACCGCGAACGCGTCCTCGGCGCTGTAGCCGAATCGCTCGAGTCGAGCGACGCCGTCGTCCAGGGCGTCGAGCGCGGCCGCGACGACCGCGCCGTCGACGCACCCGCCCGAGAGGCTGCCGAGGACCATCGGCGCGAGGCCGGAACTCTCGGCTGCCGCGACGAGCATCGACGTGCCGACGGGCCGCGGCACCGAACCGCTCGCCCCGACAACGGTGGCCACAGCGCACCGCGTGCCGCTCGTGGCCGGCGCCCAGCCGGCCAGCTCGTTCAGGAGCTCGATCATGGCTCCCCCTTCTCCCATGCGCAGGTCGCATGGGTAAGTCAATGGTGCGCCCGCGAGGACCCGGAGCGTCACTTCCGGGGCCCCGCGGGCGCGGTCTTTCGGGCTCGGCTCTCAGGCCATCTAGGCCCCGATGAGGTGGCCCAACGGTCCCCGCACGAAGTACACGACGAAGCCCGCCGCGACCACCCACATGAGCGGGTGGATCTTCCGCGCCTTGCCGCTCGCCGCGCGGACGATGACCCACGTCACGAAGCCGGCACCGATGCCGTTCGCGATCGAGTAGGTGAGGGGCATCGTCACGATCGTGAGGAAGGAGGGCAGCGCGACGGAGAACTTGCGGAAGTTGATCTCGCGGATCTGGCCGGCCATCATCGTGCCGACGACGACGAGCGCGGACGAGGCGACCTCGAGCGGCACGACGCTCGTGAGCGGAGTGAGGAACATCGAACCCAGGAACAGCGCGCCCGTCACGACCGAGGCGAGGCCAGTGCGCGCGCCCTCTCCGATCCCGGACGCCGAGTCCACGTACACCGTGTTCGACGAGCCAGAGTTCACGCCGCCCAGCACCGCCCCGAAGCCCTCGATGATGAACGCGGCCTTGAGGCGCGGGAACGTGCCGTCCTTCTGGGTCAGCCCGGCACTCTTCGCAAGCCCTGTCATCGTGCCCATCGCGTCGAAGAAGTTCGTGAACACGAGCGTGAAGACGAGGGTGAGGCCCGCGAGGAGACCGATGCGGCTGAACGCGCCGAAGAGGTCGAAATGGCCCACCAGGCTGAGGTCAGGCACGGAGATGAGCTGCCCCGAGAGGACGGGCGTGTTGAGGTGCCAGCCGTCGGGGTTCTTAGGGCCGGCGGGACCAAGGTGCCAGATGGCCTCGACGACCATGGCCAGCCCCGTCGTCGCGACGATGCCGATGAGGAGGCCGCCCTGGATCTTCCGCGCAACGAGAATACCCATGAGGATCAGCCCCACCACGAAGATGAGCGTCGGGAGCGTCGTGATGGAGCCGTTCTCACCGAGCTGCACCGGCGGCCCGGATTGCGTCCCGCGGACGAAGCCCGAGTCGACGAAGCCGATGAACGCGATGAACAGGCCGATCCCGACCGTGATGGCGGCCTTGAGCTCGCGCGGCACCGCGCGGAAGATCGCCGTCCGCGCGCCCGTCACCCCGAAGAGGACGATGAGCACGCCGTTGATCACCACGAGCCCCATCGCCTCAGGCCACGAGACGTCCTTCACGACGGCGACCGCGAGGAACGAGTTGATGCCGAGCCCCGCAGCGAGGCCGAACGGTAGGTTGGCGAAGATGCCGAACAGGATCGTCAGCACCCCGGCCGTGAGGCCCGTGACGGCGCCGACCTGGGCCGCGGGCAGGAACGCACCCGTGACGTCGAGCGGTGCGCTCGAGGCGTTGAAGCCGCCGAGGATGAGCGGGTTCAGGATCACGATGTACGCCATCGTGAAGAACGTGACGAGGCCGCCGCGGATCTCCCGGGAGACCGTCGACCCGCGCAGCGTGATGCTGAAGAACCGGTCGAGGAAACCGTTCGCCGCCTTCGCCGCGCCCGCACGCGTGGTGGGCGCCGTCGTCGTCTGCTGGGTGCCCTCGGACCCGGGCTCGAACTCGTCGGTGCTTGTCTGGGCGCTGGTTTCGATGCTCATGGCAGCCGCCTCAGTATTCGATGCGCTGCGCGAAGGCCGCCCACTGCTCGAAGGGCGCCATGCGGCTGACTCCCTCGGGCTCCGTGTGCAGCACCGGCATCGACCGCTGCTCGACGGGCGTGTCGAAGTAGTCGTAGAAGACGGCGTCGTCGAATCCCGCGCTCGCCGCATCGTGCCGATCGGCCGCGAACCGGACGACGGCGATGCGCGCCCAGAGCGCCGACGCCAGGCACATCGGGCACGGCTCGCAGCTTGAATACAGCGTGGCCCCGGTGAGGTCGAAGGTGCCGAGCTCGCGGCAGGCTGTACGGATGGCGGTCACCTCGGCGTGGGCGGTTGGGTCGTTGCTCGAGGTGACGCGGTTGACGCCGTCGAACGCCTGGCCGTCTGCGGTGACGACGACGGCGCCGAAGGGGCCGCCGTGGTCGAGGACATTCTGAGCCGCGAGCTCTACTGCCCTGCTCAGGAAGAGACTGTCGGCGTGAGCTGTGGTGCGGCTGGGGGTGGTGGTCATGGAAGACTCCCTCGCTTGGGGGAAGTCCAGCCTCACCGAGTGCGCCCGGGGCTATCCGTGCGGACCAGGCCTGACCAGACTTCGAAAGCTCTGAATTGAGGTTGCCTGGTAGATAGCCTTCCGGGATCTGCTAGCTCAGATCGCCCGATGGCCCGCCGTGACCCTTCAAAGGTAGCAACGTCGTGTGATCCGCACCATAGGTTCCACAGACTTTTTTGGAATTTTACTTCCGCGAAACGGAACTCCTGTTGCGCCGTCACCTCCGCGGGGTGTGCACCCCGCGGAGGTGACGGCGCAACGGGCTAGGCCCGGTTGAGCTACG
>NZ_DAIUJO010000126.1:0-9717 GCF_036848755.1 Sinomonas sp.
CCGACGACTGGTCCCGCCGCGAGTCCAACCACCGAGAGACCGGCTCCGAAGCCTGACCGGGCTCGCGCCCTCCCAGCCGGGGCAGGGAGGAGCACCCGCGTGAAGTCCCGAGTTGCGCAATATGCGTTCCGCCTCTTTCAAAGTGTTTGCAGTCCTTTAAAGTGGTTGTGGTCCCCCAACCGGAGTTGGGGGACCATCCATCCACGAGAGGCGGTGCAGGCATGCGTGCGCTGTTCCGGCTCTCGCGCTCCGTCGTGCTCGCCACGAGCGTGCTGTTCCTTGCCGCGGGTGCCCACCTCGCGGGAGGCGGAAGCCTGCCGGACCCTCTCATCGTCCTCGGCCTCCTCGCCCTCGTGACCCTTCCCGTCATCGCACTGGCGGGCCGGAAGATCTCGACGCCCGCCATGTTCGCGGTGCTCGCGGCGGGACAGCTCGGGCTGCACGAGGCGTTCGCGTCGCTTTCCACCTCGACTTCGGGCGCCCCGGCCCTCGCCCCGAGTGCGGCCCACGTGCACGTGCTGACTCTGCTCGCCGCCGCCGGCCCGGGTCAACAGGTGCACACTGACACCGCACTCATGCTGCTCGCCCACACCATCGCGACGGTCCTCACCTCGCTGCTCCTCGCTCGGGGCGAAGCCGCACTCTGGGCCCTCCTCGCGTGGCTTTCTCCGCTCGTGCGGCTGCTCGTCGCGGCCTCGCCGCGGCCCCGGCCCGCAGTTCCCGCCTTCATTGAGGAAGCGCTCCCGCGCACGTGGCGCAGCCTTCGCCTGCCGTCGCGGCGGGGGCCGCCCTCGGCCTTCGCCGTCACCTGAGACGGCCCCGCCGCCCGCCCATCGCGGGATCCTCATCCTCCCGGCCGGGCACCTGCGTGCCCGCTCAACGAAGGCCAAGACCACCCATGAACAAGACCATCCGCCGCAGCCTGAAGACCCTGGGCACGGCTGTCGCCACCGCGGCTCTCATCGCAACCGGCGCCGCCGCCGCCTCGGCCCACGTCACCGTGGACCCGGACGATCCGGCAGCCAACGGCTACACGCACCTCACCTTCAACATGCCCAACGAGTCCGCCACAGCCAAGACCAGCAAGCTCGAGGTCAAGCTGCCGACCGACACGCCCTTCACCTCGGTCTCGGTCAAGCCCATCGAGGGTTGGACCGCGCAGATCGTCACGAGCACGCTGCCGAAGCCGGTCAAGGTCGAAGGGTCGACCGTCACGAAGGCTCCGACCTCGGTCGTGTGGACGGCGAACGACGCCGCCCACGAGATCGGCCAGAACCAGTACCAGGCGTTCTCCCTCTCGGTCGGGATCCTCCCGGCCGCGGGGACGAAGATCGTCCTCCCCGCCGTCCAGACCTACACCGACGGCACGGTGGTGAACTGGGACCAGACCCAGCAGGACGGACAGCCTGAGCCGGACCACCCGGCGCCGTCGTTCACGACGACGCCCGCGGACGACGCGAGCCCCGCGCCGACCGCGAGCGCGACCCCCGGCGCCCAGGCCGCCGACAGCGCGACGGCGGCCTCCCAGACGAGCGACGCGAGCGGCACCTGGGGCGTCGTCCTTGGTGCCATCGGCGCGGTCCTCGGAGCGGCGGCACTCGGCCTCGTCCTGAGCAGCCGCCGCAAGGCTGCCAAGTGACCCACCGTCGCGTGCGGAGCCTTGCGCGCGCCGTCGCCGTTCTGGGTCTGGCCGCAGGCCTGGCCCTCCCGGCGGCAGCCGCGCAGGCGCACGACGTGCTCGAGGCCACGAACCCCGCCAACGGATCGACGGTCGCCGCCGTCCCCGACGCGGTGGTCCTGACCTACGACCACACGCCGATCGCCATCGGCACCGAGATCCAGGTCAAGGACGCGAGCGGCACCAACCAGGCCGACGGCGCGGCAACCGTCGTCGACAACAACGTCACCCAGGCGATCAAGCCAGATGCGCCGGCCGGCAAGTACACGGTGGTGTGGCGCGTCGTCTCGTCCGATTCCCACCCGATCGAGGGCACTTTCACCTTCACGGCGAGGGCTGCGGGCGGGGGAACCTCGGGCGCAGCCGCGACGGACGGCGCCACGTCGACGACGGCGGCCGAGCCGACGTCGTCCTCGGCCTCCGGTGCCTCGGATGGTTTTCCGGTCTGGACGATTCCGGTCGGGGTCCTGGTGCTCGTCGTCATCGCGGGACTCGGCTGGTTCGTGCGGCGGTCCCTGTCCCGCGCTGCCGGGGAGTAGGCGGTCTGGGAACTCTTCTCTGGGAATAGTCTGGGAATTGCCCGCCACGTCTTGTGGAGCCTGTCATGGATCTGCGAAGGTCCTGCAGACTGCCTTGACACATCCTGTCAAGAACGGCGGTCCCTAGACAGAGGGGATGTCTCGTGAAGAGGAAGTTCTTGGCAGCCGCGGGCTCGGCCCTGCTGCTCGTCGTGGGTCTGGCGGCGACCCCCGCGACGGCGTCAGCAGCGCCGGGCCCGTCGGTCCACGGCGACCGCTCGATCCAAGTGTGTTCGGCGCCGAGGGCGGGCGAGGCCGCATGCACGGCGCGTCAGGCCGTAGACCCCGCCGGCCACGTGGTGGCGAACACAAGCGCTCCGCCCCCGACCGGCCTCACGCCGTCGCAGCTGCGCAACGCCTATCAGCTCACCGGGACCGCGTCCGGGGGCCGAACTGTCGCGATCGTGGACGCGTACGGGTATCCGAACCTCGCCCGTGACCTCGCCACGTACCGCTCGCAGTTCGGCCTCCCCGCTTGCACGACGGCCACCGGGTGCCTGCGCATCCTCAACGAGAACGGGGGCACGAAGCTCCCCCGCTTCAACCTCGGCTGGGCTCAGGAACAGTCGCTCGACGTGGACGCTGTCTCGGCTGCCTGCCCCGACTGCAAGATCGTGGTGCTCGAGGCCACCACCGCCTCGTTCACCGATCTCGGCACGGCCGTCCAGACGGCCGCCAGGCTCCCAGGCGTCTCCGCCATCTCGAACAGCTATGGCGGCTCCGACGCGGCTGATTCGACCTACGGGAAGTACTACAACTTCCCCGGCATCGCGGTGACCGCGAGCGCGGGCGACAACGGCTACCAGGGCGCCTCCTACCCGGCCTCCTCGAGCTACGTCACCGCCGTGGGGGGCACCTCCCTGGTCGCAGCGGCCAACGCTCGCGGCTGGAGCGAGACGGTCTGGAGCGGCACAGGCTCGGGCTGCTCGAGCCTCAATGCGGCGCTCCCGGCGGCTTCCGCTGACAACACGGGCTGCGCAGGCCGGGCCATGAACGACGTGGCTGCGGCTTCCGATCCGAACAACGGCGGCCTCGCGGTCTACTACCCGACCTCGAGCTCGACCTCGAGCTGGGGCCAGTTCGGCGGCACGAGCGAGGCCTCGCCGATCATCGCGTCCGTCTACACGCTGAGCGGGAACACCGGCTCGGCCGCGAGCGGCACCTACGCGAACTCGATCCCGTACGGGCACCCTGGCAACCTGTTCGACGTGAGCTCGGGAAGCAACGGCTCGTGCTCGCCCGCCCAGTGGTGCACGGCAGGCCCGGGGTGGGACGGCCCCACTGGTCTCGGCACGCCGGACGGCGTGAGCGGCTTCTAGCGCCTGCGCGTGGCTCCTGCGAGCACGAGGGCGACGGCGATCGGCACGAGGATGGCCAGCAAGGCCGTTCGCAGGCCGACGTGGTCGCCCAGGAAGCCGAGGAACGGGGGCCCGGCGAGGAACGCGATGTAGCCGATGGTCGCCACCACTGAGACCCGGGCGGCCGCGTGCCGGGGATCGTCCGACGCCGCGGACATCCCCATCGGAAACGCGAGCGCCGCGCCGAGCCCCCACAGGAGCGCGCCGACGGCCGCAAGCCAGTACGACCCCGCGAGGGAGTAGACGGCGAGTCCGACGAGCGCCGAGACCATGCTGAGGCGCAGGGCGACGACCCGGCCCAGCCGGTCGATGACGCGTCCTCCGAACCAGCGGGCGAGCGTCATCGCGCCCACGAACAGCGCGAACAGGGCCGCGCCGGCGGCCTGCGTCGTGCCGAGGCCGTCCACGGACCCCTTGGCGATCCAGTCGTTGCCCGCGCCCTCCGTGAGAGTCGCTCCGAGCACGACGACGCCGATCAGGAGCGTGCGCGGGTCGGTCCACGCTCCCCGCGCCCCGCCGCGCTCCTTCGCGGCCGGGGCCGGGGACGCGCCGTCGTGCGCGTTCGCGAAGGCCGCATCCGCGGAGACGGCACCGGCGCCCGCGGCACCGGCGCCCGCGGCCCCCGCGGCATGCGCGGTGAGCGGGAGGAAGTGCCGCGGGACCAAGACCATGATGACGGCGACGGCGGCCATGATCGCTGCGAGATGCAGCGGCAGCGGCACACCCACGGCGCTGAGCCCGGCGCCGACGATCGCGCCGAGGAACGCGCCCCCGCTGAAGCCCGCGTGGAACTGGGGCATGATCGTCCGGCCGAGGCGATGTTCGACGTCGGCCCCCTCGATGTTCTGCCCTACGTCCCAGAGGGCGATGCCCACGCCGAACACGGCGAGGCCGACAGCTACCAGCAGCACCGACACGATGAGCAGGCCGACGGCGAGCAGCCCTCCCGCAACGACGGCGAGCAGCCCTCCGAGGCGGACCGTGCGCACGATCCCCACGCGGCCGGAAATGGGCCCCACGAGCGGCATCGAGCAGAGCGACCCCACGGCGCCGACGAGCAGCACGAGGCCCATTTCTCCGGTCGAGAGCCCGAGGGTCTGGGTGACTGCCGGAATACGGGCGGCCCAGCTCGCGAAGATGAAGCCGTTCGTCGCAAAGATGACGAACGTAGCGATGGCCGCCCGGCGAACCGCCGCGCCGTCCACGGAGGCCTCGGCACCGACTGCCACGTTCTGCTCTCTTTCGGGGGTCATTGGCTCGCCTTCGTGAGGAAGTTCGTCAGGAGCGGGCCGGAGATGGTCGCGCCGAGACCGCCCTCGTCCACGAATACCGCGACCGCGAGGTCGCCCTGGACCCCGATGATCCACGCGTGCGTCTTGGGCGGGTTGTCGCTGCCGAATTCGGCTGTTCCAGTCTTGGCACCGACGGGGGCGCCGGGCACCGAGAGCAGGAAGCCAGCGTGGCCGCTCGTGACCACCGCCCGCATCATGGCCTGGAGCGGGGCGGCTTCCGCCGGTGTGATCGGCGTGGCCGCAGCCTGCGCTGGGCCGGGAGTCGAGGGTGCGCTTGGGGATGCTGCAGTCCCTGACGCGCCGGGCGACGCACCCGGCGACGAGGACGGCGCGTCCTCGCCGGCGTTCAGGACCAGGCGGGGCGAGACCAAGCCCCCCTTCTGGACCGAGGCAGCCATGACCGCCGCCGCGAGGGGCGACATGAGGACCCTCCCCTGGCCGATCATCGACGCCGCGTGCTCAGTCGTCCCGGCCGTGGCCGGAATGGAACCCATGAACGCGTCCGCGCCGAGCTGCGGCGCGTCGGTCCCCAGGCCGAGCGATGTCGCGGCGGCCTCGAGCTGCCCCTGTGAGACCTTGTCGCGTTGGGAGATGAAGGCCGTGTTGCACGAATGCGCGTAAGCGTCCTCGAGCGTGATGGTCCCGAGGTGGTCTTCCGGATAGCCCGTGGCGTTCTGGAACGTCTTGCCGTCTACCGTGAGGGTCGGCGTGCATTCGACCTTGAGGTCTGGTGTCGCGCCCTCACGGAAGAGCGCAAGCGAGTCTACGGTCTTGAAGATCGAGCCGGGCGCGTACTGGCCGAGCATCGCGGTGTTGTAGCCGTTGCTGCCCGGTCCGCTCGCCGCGGCGAGCACGGAACCGTCCGAGGGTCGGATTGCCACGATCGCCGACGCCGGGCCGACCGAGGCGAGGGTGTCGTCGGCGATCTGCTGGAGCTTCGGGTCGAGCGTCGTGCGCAGCGGCGTTCCCGCCTGGGGGGGCGCCGTGAACAGGGTGCGGGGCTGGTCGGGCCGCGGGCTGGCCGACGCGTCGGCAGACCCGGGAGTGGCGGACGACGACGGGCTGGCGCCGGCGCTCGACGTCGGCGACCCCCCGTCCTGATGGACCGCGAGAACGGTCACGCCGTCCTTGCCCCGCAGCTCGTCGTCGTACTTCGCCTCGAGCCCACCCTGCCCGGTCTGGTCACCCGCGCTCAGCCCGCCGTCGGACTTCTGGATCTGCTCGGCCGTCGCGTCGCCGACCGTGCCGAGCACCGCCCGGGCGAACGCGCGGGTCGGCGCGAGCGGCAGAGTGCGGCCGAGGGCGAAGGCGCCCGGGATGGCGGCAATCTGGCTGTCTGTGGGAGTGCGGTCGGGGGCGTCGCGCAACACGATGGCCTGGACGAATGCCTGGGGACCCGACGCCGCGACCTGCTTCGCGTACTCGGCAGGGTCGAGCCCGACGAGCGACGCGAGGGCGCGAGCGGAGGAGTCGAGTTGGGCGGCCGGAGTCTTGGCCTTGTCGAGGCCCACCCGTTTGACGGGCCGTTCGGTGACCAGTGGGGCGCCGTTGGCGCCGAGGATGTCGCCCCGGGCCGGCGCCGTCGTCCGGATCGCGAGGACCTCGCCGGACTGAAGCCCCGGCGCGATGAGCCCCGGTGTCCACTGCACGGCCCAGTGCCCATTCGACTGGGCGACCTCCGCCGTCGTCGTGTACTTCCATTCGCGCCCCGAGAGCTCCCAGCGGAAGTCCAACGGCACCGAGGTCCTGCCGTTCGCAGTCGTGGCCTCCCCCGCGGAAACGGACGGCTTGACGCCGCCGAGGGCCGCCACGATCGTCTTGAGCTGGTCCTGGGCCGCCGACGGATCCGTTCCCGCGAGCGCCGCGTGGGAGACATCGAGCGACGAGAGGCCGCTGCTGAGTTCCTTCGCTGCTGCCTCGGCCGCGGCCTTCGACCCGTCGTCGCACGACGTCAGAACAGTCCCGAGCAGCACGGCGGACAGGACAAGAGAAGCGGCGCGAATGTTCCCCACCGGCTCAGCCTAGTGGTGGGGGTGTCCGCTCCGCAGGAGGCTGCCGTGCTAGAGGCAGACGCTGGCGGAAGTTGTGGCTTCCGGCGTTCGGGAAGCTGACGCGCTGCCGCCGGGCGCTGGCCCGGTCAGCCCGCAGGCGCGGGGGCCGGAATGCGTTCGCGGGTAGGGCGGAATCCGTGTTCGACGGCCCAGAGGATCGCGTTGGAGCGGTTCGTGACGCCAATGCGTCGGTAGCAGCTCCTGATGTAGGTCTTGACGGAGTTGATCGACAGGAGCGTGCGCTCCGCAATCTCGGCGTTGCTCAGTCCCTGGGCGATCAGGGCGAGGACTTCGGCTTCGCGCTGGGTGAGACCCTCTTCCCTGCCGGGCCAGTCGCCGCCGACCACCGTCGTCGTCCCCTTGGTCTGCGGCTCTTCGGGCTGTTCGCCGCGGTGCACCGCCTGCAGGGCCGCGACGAGCTGCCCGGCTGGCAGCGCCTTGGACAGGTAGGCGCTCGCGCCATTGGCGATGGCCGCATCGATCAAGGCCTCGTCGAGGTTCCAGGAGTAGACCACGACCTTACCCGCCAAGGGGTCCTGGGACAGTTGGTGGACGGCCTCGCTGTCGCCCTGGGTGGCCGCGAAGGTGTCATAGAGGGTGATGTCCACCGGCTCGGCCGGATGCCTGCCCGCGTCCAGTTCCACGATCTCCACTTGGTCCCGATAGGAGCGGAGCATGGCGGCCACCCCGTGCACCACGATTTCGTAGTCGTTGACCAAAGCGACGCGCATGGGCCCCATCTTCCCACCCCTTGACCCCTTTCTTCACACCCTCAGGGGTGAATACACCTCTCCCCTTGGGGGGTAGCGTCGTTTGCGTGGTCTGCCACGGGTGGTTTCGGCCGGGCCTGTGATTTCGACCGGACCCACGGAGAGGGAGGAAGGAAGCTCGGATCCGTTGCCATCACACGTCCCGGCCCAGGCCCCGAGCACAGTGGGCACCTTGGCCCGGCTGAGCGGCCCCCAGAAGGTCATCGTCCAAGGAGCTGGCGGCGAGATCCACGGGTACGCGGTCGAGGCCGATGGGGAGCGGATCCTCGTGCTCTGGGCGCTCCCTTCGGGTCGGTGCCGACGCAAGAGCGTCTCTCGGGAGGACGTCTACCTGCCAAGCCGCTCACGCCCCTGGTCAGGGCTGGCCATCGCTCCGGAACAGCTCCGCGCCTGCTCCCGGGGCATCCGCTGAGCCCGTCGCCCCCTGCGCGACCCGCCTCGCACACCCGGCTCCCCGACTCCCAGAGAGGACCATCCGACATGGACACCCCCGAGCCCCCCGCTGCGGATACCGCCAGGCCGCGCGGCAACTGGCCGGGTCCAGGGCCGGCCGCGGATGCTGGACCAGAGGATCTGAGGCAAGTGGCCGGCCTCGCCCTGGCGAAGGCCATCCGAAAATACCGGAGATCGGTAGGCATGGTCTTCGTACCCAAACCGGTGCCCGCCGTCCTCGCGGCCCTCCGGCGCCGCCTTCCCCGACGGGCCGACGGTCTCCACGGTGCCCCGTTCGTCCGCCGCGACCAGGACTCGGGCACGGTCTTGAGCCCCTATCCCGACAAGGCCACGTGGCCGCACTCCGACGCTCTGCAGATCCTCAAGAGCCGCTCCATCGACCTGAACCTGAAGCCACAGGACGGGGACGGGAGCACTTCCCAGCAATCGACGGCCTCCGAAGCCGAGCAGCAGGCGCCGCGCGGCTTCGGGGCCAAGGGCAGCGAAACCTGATCGCTGGCTCCGGGCTGTACCTGACCTACCGGCAGCCCTGGAGCAAAGGCGGTGCACGGACGGAAGGTAGGCCGGCATGCCGTGCTTGACCGAGCGCCCGGAAGCTAGGACTCGCCGTCCTAGGAAGCACCCGCCATGCCCACGGCGCTGACATGGCCCGCACACGTCCGTAGCGTTGAAGCCATGTCCCGATCACCAGAAATCACCATCCCCACCGTGACGCTCAACAACGGGGTCGAGATCCCCCAGCTCGGCTTCGGCGTCTTCCAGGTCCCGGCCGAGGACACCCAGCGCATCGTCGAAGAGGCGCTCGACGCCGGTTACCGGCACATCGACACGGCCGCCGCCTACCGCAACGAGGCTGGCGTGGGTGCCGCCATCGCCGCTTCCGGCATCCCACGGGAAGAGCTGTTCGTCACCACGAAGCTGCGCAACGGGGAGCAGGGCCAGGCCCGTGAGGCGTTTGAGGCCAGCCTCGAAGCCCTGGGCCTCGACTACGTCGACCTGTACCTGATCCATTGGCCCGTGCCCTCCCAAGGACTCTTCGTCGAGGCATGGAACGCGATGGAGGGGCTCCACTCCGCCGGCTTGGCCCGCGCCATCGGGGTCTCGAACTTCCTCGCCCCCCACCTCGAGGCGCTCCTGGCAGCGAGCCGGGTGGTTCCGGCCGTCAACCAGATCGAACTGCACCCGACGTTCCAGCAGCGAGACCTGGCCGCCCTGAGCGCGTCCAAGGGCATCGCCGTCGAAGCGTACAGCCCGCTCGGTCAGGGCGCCGACCTGAGCGCCGAGCCGGTGAAGGAGCTCGCCGCGAAGTACGGGGCAACGCCTGCCCAGATCGTGCTCGCTTGGCACCTGAACCACGGCACCATCGTCATCCCGAAATCGGCAAGTCCTTCGCGCATGCGCGAGAACCTCGGCGCCATCGGCATCGAGCTCACGGCCGCGGAGGTCGCGGAGCTCGACGCCGTGGAGGCCGGGACCAGGATCGGCGGCGACCCGGCCACCGCAGCCCATACGCAACTTTGATCTCTTGATCCGGGGG
>NZ_DAIUJO010000127.1:0-9695 GCF_036848755.1 Sinomonas sp.
CAAGCTCGGCTTCTTCTAAGACCCAGCGAGCGGACGACGGCGGGTGCCCACCGGCGCGGTTCGCCCGGCTGCGGTCCGCCGGACCGCCACCGGGGCGCCGTCGTCGGTCCGCCAGTCGTCCGTCCGTCGTCCGTGCGCCCGCCAAACCGATTCCGACCGGGATGGGGCCCCCAATCCGGTCCGGCGGCGCGCCGCAGCGACTCGCGGAATCACGAGCCGCGATTCCGGTCCGAATCCGCGCCGGAACCCGAAAACCACACCCATGCAAAGGAGCATGACCATGACCAGCACGCTTCCCGAGACCTTCAAGGCCGCGGTCGTCCACCGTTTCGGCGGGGAACTCAGCGTCGACGACGTCGAGATCCCCACGCCCGGCCCAGGCCAGGCCCTCGTAAAGCTCATCGCGAGCGGCGTCTGCCACACCGACCTCCACGCGGCCCAGGGCGACTGGCCGGTCAAGCCAAAGCTCCCGCTCGTGCCCGGACACGAGGGCGTCGGCACTGTGGTCGCGCTCGGAGAGGGCGTCGCGGACCTCGCGGTCGGCGACCTCATCGGCAACGCATGGCTCTGGAGCGCGTGCGGAACGTGCGAATACTGCCGCACGGGCTGGGAGACCCTGTGCGAGTCGCAGCAGAACGGCGGGTACGGCGTAGACGGCTCCTTCGGGCAGTACATGCTCGTCGACACGAAGTTCGCCGCGCGCATCCCCGACGGTGCGGATCCGTACGAGATCGCGCCCGTCCTGTGCGCGGGAGTCACCGTCTACAAGGGCCTCAAGCAGACGGAGGTGCGCCCGGGGGAGTGGGTCGTGATCTCCGGCATCGGCGGTCTCGGGCACATCGCGGTGCAGTACGCGGCCGCGATGGGCATGCGGGTCGCGGCCGTCGACGTCGCCGACGAGAAGCTCGCCCTCGCCCGGAAGCACGGCGCGGAGGTGACGGTCAACGCGTTCGCCGAGGACCCGGCGTCGGCCATCCAGGCGGCGACCGGCGGGGTGCACGGCGTCCTCGTCACGGCCGTGCACCCGGCGGCGTTCGGGCACGCGATCGGCATGACCCGACGCGGGGGGACGATCGTCTTCAACGGCCTCCCGCCGGGCGACTTCCCGGCGCCGATCTTCGACATCGTGCTCAAGGGCCTCACGATCCGCGGCTCGATCGTCGGCACGCGGCAGGACATGGTCGAGGCGCTCGACTTCTACGCGCGCGGCCTGATCCACCCGACGTTCCACACCCGGGACCTCGAGGAGATCAACCAGGTGTTCGACGAGATGCACCACGCGAAGATCGACGGCCGCGTGGTGATCAGGTACTGATGGCTCTCCTCCCAGCCAAGCCGGCGCGCCCGGGAGAGGACTTCTCCCGGGTCGCGCTGACCGAGCCCGCCGCGGCGCTCCTGGACTCGCTCTGGGAGCGCCACGGCCCACTCATGTTCCACCAGTCGGGGGGCTGCTGCGACGGGTCCGCGCCCATGTGCTACCCGGCGGGGGAGTTCCTGACGGGCGACGCCGATGTCCTCCTTGGCGTCTTCGACCTCCCATGTCGGGGCGAACTGGGCTTCTGGATGTCGAAGGAGCAGTTCGCGTACTGGTCGCACACGCACCTGACCGTCGACCTCGTGGCGGGCCGCGGGAGCGGCTTCTCGCTCGAGGCGCCGGAGGGGAAGCGGTTCGTGATCAGGAGCGAGATCCTCGACATTCCATAGGGCGGGCAGCTCAGGCCGTAGGACAGGCAGCTCAGGCCGTAGGACGGAGCTCAGGAAGCCCGCTTCTTCCCGGCTGTCCCGCGGGCAGGCGGCGGCGCGCCTGGCCCCTCCGGGTCGTGTCCCCTGACGTCGTGCCCCATTGCCTCACTCGCCTCGCGCGCGGCGAGGGCGACGGCGGGACCCAGCCGTGCGACGTCGTCCGGGTGGACCCGCTGGAGCGGGAAGCCGAGACCCAGCACGGCGGCGAGCTCGCCGGTGTGGTCGAAGACCGGGGCGCTGATCGAACCGACGTCGACGTTGCGCTCGCCGAAGGCGGCGAAGAACCCCTGCTCGCGGGCTTGAGCCGCCTGCTCGTCGAGGGCGGCCCACGTGACTGGGGTCGCGGGGGTGAACCTCGTCAGCTCCTGGCTCTGGAGGGCTGCGCGCGCCTCGGGGTCGAAGGCGAGGAAGATCTTTCCGGGCGCTCCCGCGTGGATCGGCATCACCTGCCCGACGTGGAAGGGGCGCATGACGACGTGCCGCGTGTCCGCGACGGCGACGACCGTGCGGTGGACTCCGTCCCGCACGTAGAGGCAGGCCGTCTCACCGGTCTCGTCGCGCAGCCGGTGCAGAATGGGCCGCACGGTCCGGACGATGTCGAGACCGATCGTGCCGGGGGCTGACCAGCGCACCAGACGAATGCCGATTCTGTACTGATCGCCGTCTCGGTCGAGGAAGCCCTCGCGCACCATGTTCTGGACAAGGCGCTGGCACGTGCTCGCGGGCAGTCCGGTGCTCCGCACGATCTGCTGCAGGGTGGGTTCGGGCTCCTCGAGGGAGAAGCAGTCGAGGATGTCGCTGACCTTGCTCAGCACGAGGAGCGGCGCCGACGCGCCCCCCGGTTCTCTTGCCATGGATTGCCCACCGTCCATTCCTCGGGCCGCACTGTCTGACGCTCAGGGTATTCGAGGGCGCCGAAAGACGGGCTTCGTTACCCATTGACAGTCTACGACCGCGCCCGGATTATGGGTCGAGAACTCACGATGCGGGTTCCGCGAAGGTCTGTACAAGGACGTGGAGGACTCAGTGATCCAACCTCAGCCGCACAGTCCGCCGGCGAACAGGTCCAGAATCGGGCTGATCGTCCCAAGCTCCAACACCACGATGGAAACCGAGCTCCCCGAGCTCTTCCGCCGCCAGACCGAGGCGACCGGCCACCACTACACGTTCCACTCCGCCCGCGCGGCCCTCAAGAACGTCACACCGGAAGAGCTCGCGGCGATGGTCTCGAAGGCCGCTGACTGTGCGGTCTCAGTCTCCGATGCCGACGTCGACGTCATCGCCTACGCGTGCCTCGTCGCCGTGATGGCCCAGGGACCCGGGGCCCACGTCGGCTCTGAGTCCGTCATCGCCGACGCCGCACGCTCGAACGGCCACCCCGCGGCAGTGGCGAGCAGCGCCGGTGCGCTCGTGCGAACCCTTGCCGGCCTCGGTGCCCGGCGGGTCGTCATGGTCACGCCCTACATGCCAGAGCTGACGAGGATGGTCGGCGACTACATCGAGGGCGCGGGCATCGAGGTGCACGACGTCGTCGGACTCGAGGTCGCGGACAACCTCGAGGTCGGACGGCTGGACCCCGCACAGCTCCCGGGCATCGCGCGCAGGCTCGACCGCGAAGGCG
This sequence comes from Sinomonas sp., assembly GCF_036848755.1. Taxonomy (NCBI): domain Bacteria; kingdom Bacillati; phylum Actinomycetota; class Actinomycetes; order Micrococcales; family Micrococcaceae; genus Sinomonas; species Sinomonas sp. The sequence goes on from NZ_DAIUJO010000127.1 coordinate 3,365, forward strand.
TCGACGCCGTCGTCCTCTCGGCCTGCGTCCAGATGCCCTCGCTCGCCTCGGTCCAGCCGGTCGAGGACGAGCTCGGCCTCCCGGTCGTCACGGCAGCGACGGCCACGGCCTACGAAATCCTCAAGGCGCTCGGCCACGGCCCCGCCATCGAGGGGGCGGGCAGGCTCCTCGCGGGCCAGCTCGTCCCGAATCTCCACAACTAGCACCACGCAATTGCAACGCACCCCGGATCCCACAGGATCAGACATCAGGCCGACGGAGGAATGATGAGTGTTCAAGCAGTAACCCGTGAGCAGGCCGTGCGGCGCGCGACCGTCGCGAGCGTGGTCGGCACCACCATCGAGTGGTACGACTTCTTTCTCTACGGAACCGCAGCAGCCCTGGTCTTCCCCCAGCTGTTCTTCCCCGGAGGGGAGGGCGCACTGACGGGAACCATCGCGGCCTTCGGCACCCAGTTCGTCGGGTTCGTCGCGCGGCCGATCGGTGCGGCGATCTTCGGCCACTACGGTGACCGTATCGGCCGCAAGACCACGCTGATGGCGACCCTGCTCCTCATGGCCATCGGCACCGTGCTCATCGGCGTCCTCCCCACCTACCAGGCCATCGGGCTGTGGGCCCCGATCCTCCTGACCGTGCTCCGGGTCGTCCAGGGCATCGGCGTGGGCGGCGAATGGGGCGGCTCCGTGCTGATCGCCATGGAGTGGGGCCAGAAGCACCGCCGTGGCCTCTCGGCGAGCTGGCCGCAGCTCGGCGTTCCGCTCGGCCTCATCCTCTCAACGGGACTCGTTCGGCTCACGACCGCGGCAACCGGGCATGACTTCGTGACCTACGGGTGGCGGATACCCTTCCTCGCGAGCATCGTCCTGATCGGCGTCGCCCTGTTCGTCCGGCTCCGCGTCGTCGAAAGCCCGGAGTTCCAGACGCTGCGCACGACCGAGAAGGTGGTCGTCGCGCCGATCATCGAGGCCATCCGCCGCCAGCCCAAGGAGATCCTCCTCTCCGCCCTCGTCCGCATGTCGGAGCAGGCCCCGTTCTACCTCTTCATCACGTTCGTCATCACGTACGCCACGAAGCACGTCAAGTTCAGCAGTGACGCCATCCTCGTGGACACCCTCATCGCCGCAGCCCTCGGCCTCATCAGCATCCCCGTGTTCGGAATCCTCTCGGACCGGTTCGGCCGAAGGCTCATCTACGGCACCGGAGTCGTCCTGACGGGCTTGTACGCCTTCCCGTACTTCGGGCTCCTCAACACGGGCAACGCCCTCATCATCGGGATCGCCGTCGTGGTCAGCCTCATCTTCCACGACATCCAGTACGGGCCGCAGGCGGCCCTCATCGCGGAGAGCTTCGACGCCGACATCCGGTACACCGGAGCCGGCCTCGGGTACCAGCTCGCAAGCGTGATCGCCGGCGGCCCCGCGCCTCTCATCGCGGCCGAGATCCTGCAGGGCACCGGCAGTTCGACGTGGATCTCGGTGTACATCATCTTCTGCGCCGTCGTGAGCATGGCATCGCTCCTGCTCCTGCGCCGGTCGACGACGGGCGGCGCCGTGCCGTCGCGGGCAACCCGCAAGGGGGCGACGACGGTATGACGGTGAGCGAGGCCGCCCGGCGTCCGCGTGAGCCGGCGCCGGGGACGCTCCCCGAGGCTCCGCGCGCCGAGGGTCCCCTCCGGGACCTGCTTGTCCTGGATCTCAGCCGCATCCTGTCCGGCCCGTTCGCAACGATGACGCTCGCGGACCTCGGTGCCGACGTCATCAAGGTCGAGCAGCCGGGCCAAGGCGACGACACGCGCCACTGGGGGCCGCCCTTCCAAGGCGGTCAAGCGGCCTACTTCCTCTCGGTGAACCGCAACAAGCGGAGCCTCGCCGTCGACCTCAAGACGCCGGAAGGGCTGGCTGCCGTCAGGAGGCTCGCCCTCAAGGCCGACGTGGTCGTGGAGAACTTCCGGCCCGGCACCGCCGAGCGACTGGGCCTCGGCTACGAGGAGCTCGCCGCGGCCAACCCCGGACTCGTCTACGCCTCGATCAGCGGCTACGGACAGACTGGCCCTGAATCGAGCCGTGCCGGCTACGACGCGATCGCCCAGGCGCGGAGCGGGATCATGAGCGTGACGGGCGAGACGGACGGGCCGCCCGTCCGCGTCGGAGTGAGCAGCGCCGATCTGGTTGCGGGCACGTGGGCCGTCATCGGCATTCTCGCGGCCCTGCACGAGAAGACACGCACGGGGCACGGCCAGTGGGTCGACATCAGCCTGCTCGACGGCTCGGTGTCCTGGCTGACCTACGTGGCGAGCGGGTACTTCGCGAACGGTGAGACGCCTCGGCGCTACGGCTCGGCCCATCCGACCATTGCGCCGTATCAGGCGTTTCCCACGTCGGACGGCTTCGTGATGATCGCTGTCGGGAACGACAGCCTGTGGGGGAAGTTCGCCGCGGCGCTCGGCCGGCCCGAGCTGGCGGACGATGAGCGCTTTGCGACCAACCCCTTGCGCGTGGCCCACCGCGACGAGCTCATCCCCCTTCTCGAGCGGGAGCTGAGCCGGGCGACGACGGCGGAATGGGTCGCGAGCCTCGACGCGGCCGGGGTGCCGGTGGGCCCCATCCAGACCGTGGACCAGGCGCTCGCCGACCCGCAGGTGCTCGCGCGGGGGATGGTCGCCGAAGTCGAGCATCCCGAGGCGGGGACGCTGAAGGTAGTGAACTGTCCGGTGCGGCTCACGCGCACGCCGGCGTCCGTGCGGATGCCGCCGCCCCTGCTCGGTCAGCACAGCGATGAGATCCTGGCCGGAGCGGGGCTTTCCAGATCGGATATCGATCGCCTTCACACGCAGGGCGCCGTTCAATGACGGGAAGTGGGGCCGGCGTCATGGAGGAAGTGTCGGTCGAGGTCACGGAGTCCGTCGCGACGATCGCGTTCGGCAACGGGGAGCGGCTCAATGCCCTCGGCATGGGGCAGTGGGAGGAGATCGAGCGCGCCGCGCGGAAGCTCGCGTCCGAGAATTCGGTGCGAGCCGTCGTCGTCCGCGGTCGCGGAGGCGTGTTCAGCGCCGGGTCGGACCTCCGGGAATGGGAAGCCGCCAGTGGCGAGGAGGTGACGCACCGCTTCTGGCGGATGGAACAGGCGCTCCGCGCGATCGAGGACCTTCCCATGCCCACGGTCGCCGTCGTCGAAGGCGTCGCCGCCGGCGGTGGCTTCCAGCTCGCACTCGCCTGCGATCTCCAGCTCACCGCAGCTTCGGCGCGCGTCGGAATGCCGATCTCGCGGCTGGGGATCCTTGTGCCGCCATCGTTCGCAGCCCGGCTCTCCCTGCGCGTCGGGCCAGCCAGGGCCAAGGACCTGCTCTATGGCGGCCGTATCCTGACGGGCGAGGAGGCGCACGACGCCGGCCTCGTCACCACGCTCGCCGCTGACGGCGAGGTCGACGCCGAGTTGGCCGCCCTGCTCGATACCTGGGCGGGGGTCGCTCAGGGTTCGCTGCGCGCTGCCAAGGCCGCCGTCGACCGGGGCCTGCTCCCGCTCGTCGGACCCGTACGCCGAGAGCCACCCGGGCTCGCGACCGACCCAGAGGAGTTCCCGAAGAGGGTCGCGGCGTTCCTGCGCCGACACCGCCGCTGACCCACCCACGCCCACACACAGCGAAGGGGCGGGGCCCTGCAGCGCTCGCCGGCGCTGCGGGGCCCCGCCCCTTCTTGGTCCCAGGGCTACTTCGAGCCGCGGACCTTGTTCCCGAGTTCGTGGATCGGTGTGCGGAACGTCTCGCGTCCCCAGATCGCGCCGATGAGCGCGAGTACCGAGGAACCAGCCACGATCCACGCCGCCGGGCCCCAGTTGGAGGGAATGCCACCGACGAGCGCGGTGCCGAGCAGCGGCGTGAAGCCTGCGCAGAGGATGCCGATCTGGAGGCCGATCGCCATGCCCGAGTAGCGGACGCGGACGTTGAAGAGCTCCGCGAACCACGCCGGGTAGATGGCGTTCGACATCGCGTAGGTGCCGGCCGTGATGAGCGTGCTCGTGACGAAGACGAGGGGCACGTTCTTCGTGGAGATCGACGAGAAGTAGATGAAGATCAGGATCGCCGAGCCGATGATCCCCGTGATGAAGAGCGGCTTGCGGCCGAAGCGGTCGGAGAGCATGGCCGCGAGCGGCTGGGTGCCGATCGCGATCACGTTGCCGACGATGCTCACCCACAGCATGGTCGAGGCCGGGATGCCGACTGAGACGGCGTACGCGAGGCCGAACGACTGCATGAACGTGTTCGTCACGGTCTCGAAGGACATGAGGGCGACCTGGATGAACTGCGGCGTGTGGGTGGCGAACATGTCCGCGACGGGCAGCTTCACGAGGTCGTTGTGCTCGGCCTTCTCCTCGAAGACCTCGGGCTCCTCGAGCGAGCGCCGCACGAGGTACGCGACGACGAGGACCACGAGGGAGCACCAGAACGGGATGCGCCAGCCCCACGCGAGGCGGTCGGCCTCGCTCATCGCCGCGACGGGGAGGAACACGAGCGACGCGAGCACGATGCCGGTCGAGATGCCGCTCATCGAGAACGACGGGAAGAACGCGCGGCGCCCGACGGGCGACTCCTCCATGGTGAGCGCCGAGGCGCCGGCCGTCTCAGCGCCCGCCGAGAGGCCCTGGCAGAGGCGAAGTACCACGAGGAGGATCGGCGCAATGTAGCCGGCGGCGTGGAAGTCCGGGAGCGCGCCGATGAGGAACGTGGCGCTGCCCATGAGGACGAGCGTGAGCACGAGGGTGTTCTTGCGGCCGAGGCGGTCACCGAGGTGGCCGAAGACGACGGCGCCGAACGGCCGGGCAACGTACGCGACGCCGAACGTCGCGAACGAGGAGATCAGCGCGACCGTGGGGTTGCCCGAGGGGAAGAAGATCTTCGAGAACACGAGCGACGCCGCTGTCGCGTAGACGAAGAAGTCGTAGTACTCGAGGGCACCGCCGAGGAAGGCCGCGAGTGCTGCCTTCTTGGCGCGCTTGAGGCGGCGCGCCTGCTCTTCCGGGGTCCTGACGTCGGGGTCGGTGATCCCGCTGAACTTGGCCATTGGCTTTCGCCTTTCGTGCGAACAGGTGGAGTGGGGACAGGTGGATGGGTCGGATTTCAGGCCACGGGGACCCGGGCTGGCGCGGTGCTGCTGCGCACGATGAGGTCTCCGGAGAGGTGAACCGTGTTGGCCGGACGGGTAGGGTCGGCAATCCGTTCCGTGAGGAGTCGGAGGGCGACGGCGCCGCCGCGCTCGTACGGCGTGTTGACCGTGGTGAGCGCGGGCCGTGAGGCAGACGCGAGCCAGATGTCGTCGAAGCCGATGACGCTGATGTCGGTCCCGGCTGCGACGCCGCGGTCGGCGAGACGGTTGATGCACCCGAACGCCATGAGGTCGTTGTGGGCGATCACCGCCGTCACCGGTTCCGCGAGAACGAGGTCCGCTGCACGGATGCCGGCCGCGTAGGTCGGCTCAGCGTGCGTGAGGACGATGAGGGTGCAGCCGAGGTGATCGGCAGCCTCCTCTGCGGCCGCAAGGCGCACCCGGCTCGAGTAGTTGTCCTCGAGGCTTGCGAGGTACGCGATGGAGCGGTGCCCGAGCGCTGCGAGGTGCTCGACCGCCTGCCGCGCGCCTTCCGGGGCCGAGAGGACGACGGCGGGCAGCCCCTCGGCGACGTGGTTGATGAGCACGACGGGGGAGACCGCGTCGAGGGCCCGGAGCCTCTCGGCGTCCATGCGCGGCGCGAAGACGATCGCGCCGTCGACACGGCCGATGATCCGCTCGAGCTCTTCGGCATCCGACTCCGGGTCGTCCTCGCCGTCCACGACGAGGAGCGAGATCGACTGGCGCCGGCAGGCGGACTGGATCGCCTTGACCAGCGGGGGGTAGTAGGGGTTCGCGATGTCGGGGATGGACAGCGCGATGGTCCCGGTGGCCTCGGCCTTGGCGGGGGGCGGGGTGTAGCCCAGCCCGGCGGCGACGGCGAGGATGCGGTCCCGGGTCTCGGCGTTGACCGAGTCGGGCCGGGTGAACGACCTCGAGACCGTCGACTTCGAGACGCCGGCGGCCTGCGCGATCTCGGCGATCGTCGTCAAGGGAACCTCCTCGTTCTGCTCGTTCGCGCTGTGGCACCCGTCACAGCGGCCCTCCAAGCGTGACATCGTTTCTGCTGCGAGTCAAAACTTTTCCGCAACGATGCATTGCGTTGCTGCAATCGTCCTGTAACGTGGCTCACAGACCGCCCCTTCCCGTACCCAGGAGCCCCATGAGCAGGACAACGGAGTCGTACCTGATCGGCCTGATCGGCGACGGCGTCGTCCCCTCCCTGACCCCTC
>NZ_DAIUJO010000128.1:0-9352 GCF_036848755.1 Sinomonas sp.
CGACCCAGCTCAAGGCCTCGCTCGGCGCGGGCGCGGGCGGCGCGGCCGGGCACGTGTACTCCAAGATCGTCCTCACGAACACGAGCTCGACCCCGTGCCTCCTGAGCGGCTTCGCGGGCGTCTCGCTCACGGCAGGTCCGACCGGCAACCCCCTCGGCGCCCCCGCCGACCGCGACTCCTCGGCACCCGTGACCGACATCGTCCTCCAGCCGGGACAGTCCGGCGGCGCCGACTTCGGCTACACCCAGCCCGGCCTCTACGGCGGAAGCTGCACTCAGGTCCAGGCCGCCGGAATCCGCATCTACCCGCCGGAGGACTACGGCTCGGTCTTCATCGCGCAGCCGGAGACGGCCTGCAGCGAGACGAACATCCACCTCCTGACCGTCAAGGCGTTCCAGCCGATGTAGCAGTGCGGAGGCCCCTCGCCTCCGGTCGTCCGGCCGCTCTTCTGTCGGCGGGGTGCGGCATGATGGACGCATGATGGCTCGGAGCGCGACCCCCGCACCGGCCGCCGGCCGCGCCGTCCTCGAGCGCTTCGGCGAGGCGACCCGCGAGTGGTTCCTCGGCGCCTTCCGTGAACCGACGCCCGCCCAGGCGGGCGCATGGGAGGCGATCTCCTCCGGACGGCACGCGCTCGTCGTCGCGCCCACCGGCTCCGGCAAGACCCTGGCGGCGTTCCTGTGGTCCCTCGACCGGCTCATGCGGCACGACGCCCCCGAGCCTCGCGGTCCAGCGGGCGCCGCGGTCGCCTCGGCTGACCCGGACGACGACGGCGCCCTGCCGGGCTTGGCGCGGCCCCGCCGTCGTTCGGCCCAAGGCAGGGGACCCAAGAACTTCACCAAGGTGCTGTACATCTCCCCGCTCAAGGCGCTCGGCGTCGACGTCGAACGCAACCTGCGGGCCCCGCTCATCGGCATCTCGCAGACGGCGCGGCGCCTCGGCGTCCCGGCACCTGAGGTGAGCGTGGGCGTACGCTCGGGAGACACGACCGCGTCCGACCGCCGCGCGCTCCTGAGCAACCCGCCCGACATCCTCATCACGACGCCCGAGTCCCTCTATCTCATGCTCACGTCGCAGGCTCGGGAGACGCTGAGCGAGGTCCAGACCGTGATCGTGGACGAGGTGCACGCCGTCGCAGGCACGAAGCGGGGGGCCCACCTCGCCGTCTCGCTCGAGCGACTCGACGCGCTCCTGCCGAAGCCCGCGCAGCGGATCGGGCTCTCGGCGACCGTCGAGCCGCGCGAGCTGGTCGCACAGTTCCTCGCGGGCCACGCGCCGTGCGAGATCGTCGCACCGCCGGCCGCCAAGACGTGGGAACTCACGGTGACGGTCCCCGTCGAGGACATGAGCGACCTGCAGGGCGCCGCGGCCGCCCACGACATGGGCCCCGCGAGCGGGCTCCAGCCGCAGGCTTCGATCTGGCCTCATGTCGAGGAGAAGATCGTCGATCTGGTCCTCGCGAACCGCTCGACGATCGTGTTCTCGAACTCGCGGCGCCTCGCCGAACGGCTCACGGGCCGGCTCAACGAGATCTATGCCGAGCGGCTCCAACCGAGCGTGTGGGATGAGCCGGGCGGCCAAGCGGATGCGCCGGCCGTGGCCGCGACCCGGACGCCCGCGGAGATGATGGCGCAGGCCGGGCAGACGGCGGGTGCGGACCCGGTGCTGGCCCGCGCACACCACGGTTCGGTCTCGAAGGAGCAGAGGGCGCAGATCGAGGACGACCTCAAATCGGGTCGGCTGCGCTGTGTCGTCGCGACGAGCAGCCTCGAGCTCGGCATCGACATGGGCCTCGTGGACCTCGTGATCCAAGTCGAGTCGCCGCCGTCGGTCGCCTCGGGCCTCCAACGCGTGGGGCGCGCTGGGCACCAGGTCGGCGAGGTGAGCCAGGGCGTGCTGTTCCCCAAGCACCGCGCGGACCTCGTGCACACGGCGATCACGGTCGAGCGCATGCTGTCGGGCCAGATCGAGGCGCTGCGCATCCCCGCGAACCCGCTCGACATCCTCGCGCAGCAGACCGTGGCGGCCACGGCGCTCGGTCCGATCGACGTCGAGGAGTGGTTCGACGTCGTCCGCCGTTCCGCGCCCTTCGCGACGCTGCCGCGCTCTGCCTTCGACGCCACGCTCGATCTCCTCTCGGGGAAGTATCCGAGCGACGAGTTCGCCGAGCTTCGCCCGCGCATCGTGTGGGACCGCGAGGAGGGCACGATCGAGGGGCGTCCCGGTGCCCAGCGGCTCGCGGTGACCTCGGGCGGGACGATCCCGGACCGCGGACTCTTCGGCGTCTACATCGTGGGCTCGGAGGCTGAGGGGTCAGCGCGGGAGGCCGCACGCGGCGGACGGCGGGTCGGCGAACTCGACGAGGAGATGGTGTACGAGTCGCGCGTGGGCGACGTCTTCGCGCTCGGCGCGACGAGCTGGAAGATCGAGGACATCACCCACGACAGGGTCCTCGTCTCCCCCGCCTTCGGCCAGCCGGGCAAGCTCCCGTTCTGGAAGGGCGACGGCGTGGGGCGGCCCGTCGAGCTCGGCCGCGCCCTCGGCGCGTTCCAGCGCGAGGTGTCGGGGGCGGACCGCGAGCGCGCGCTCGAGCGGATCGAGGCCGCAGGGCTCGACGCGTTCGCCGCCGGGAACCTCCTGCAGTACCTCGACGAGCAGAAGCAGGCCACGTCCGTCGTCCCGAGCGACCGGACGCTCGTCGTCGAGCGCTTCCAGGACGAGCTCGGCGACTGGCGCGTCGTGCTGCACTCGCCGTTCGGCATGCCGGTGCACGCCCCGTGGGCGCTCGCGGTGGGGCAGCGGCTGAGCCAGAGGTACGGAGTCGACGGTTCCGCGATGGCGGCCGACGACGGGATCGTCCTGCGCGTGCCCATGATGGAGGACGAGCCGCCCGGGGCCGAGCTGTTCGTCTTCGAGCCTGAGGAGCTCGAGGGGATCGTGACGGACGAGGTCGGCGGCTCTGCGCTCTTCGCAGCCCGGTTCCGCGAGTGCGCCGCGCGTGCGCTGCTCCTCCCCCGGCAGAACCCCGCGAAGCGGCAGCCGCTCTGGCAGCAGCGCCAGCGCGCCTCCCAGCTGCTCGACGTCGCGAAGAAGTTCCCCCAGTTCCCCATCATCCTCGAGGCCGTCCGCGAATGCCTCCAGGACGTGTACGACCTCCCAGCCCTCAAGGACGTGGCCGGCGCGATGCAGCGCCGCGAGCTCCGGCTCGTCGAGACCACCACGCAGCAGCCGTCGCCCTTCGCCCGCTCGCTCCTCTTCGGATACGTGGCCCAGTTCCTGTACGAGGGCGATTCGCCGCTCGCCGAGCGCCGAGCCGCCGCGCTGTCCCTCGACTCGACTCTCCTCAACGAACTCCTCGGCCGCGCCGAGCTGAGCGAACTCCTCGACGGGCGCATCATCGAGCAGTCCGAGCAGGAGCTGCAGCGGCTCGCGGAGGATCGGAAGCTCTCCGGGCTCGAGGGCGCCGCTGATCTCCTGCGTCTCCTGGGGCCGCTCTCGGCCGACGAAGTCGCTGCTCGGCTGCGCGTCTCCGGGCAGGCCGGGGAGGCTCATCTCGAGGAGGCGACCCGGCACCTCGAGGAGCTGGTGGTCAGCAAACGGGCCCTTGTGGTCTCCATTGCCGGGGCGGAGCGCTATGCCGCGATCGAGGACGCCTCCCGGTTGCGGGACGCGCTGGGTGTCCCGCTGCCGATTGGGGTTCCGCTCGCGTTCATCGAGCCGGTCGCGGATCCGCTCGGCGATCTGGTCGGGCGATACGCGCGGACGCACGGTCCCTTCACCGCGGGAGAGGCGGCCGCCCGGCTCGGGCTCGGGGTCGCCGTCGTGCACGGGACGCTCAAGCGCCTGGCCGCGGACGGCCGCGTCATCGAGGGGACCTTCCGCCCCACGACCGGGGATGCACCCGTCACCGGCGGTCCCGGCGAATGGTGCGACGCCGAGGTGCTGCGCCGGATCCGGCGCCGCTCGCTCGCGGCGCTCCGGGCCGACGTCGAGCCCGTCGACCAGCCCGCCTTCGCCCGCTTCCTCGCCGCGTGGCAGCACGTCGGCCAAGAACCTGGGACGCGCGGCGGACCACGGGGGTCGCTGCGAGGGCACGACGGCGTCCTGACCGTGGTCGACCAGCTCGCCGGCGTTCCGGTCCCGGCGAGCGCGTGGGAACCCCTCATCCTGCGCAGTCGGATCCAGGACTATTCGCCGGCGCTGCTCGACGAGCTCATGGCGAGCGGGGAAATCCTCTGGACGGGTGCCGGCGCGCTGCCGGGCAACGACGGCTGGGTGAGCCTGCACGTCACCGAATCAGCCCCGCTCACCCTCGCGCCCGACCCGGACTTCGCCCCCGACGCGGTGCAGGAGCGCATCCTCGACTTCCTCGCGGGTGGGGGCGGCTACTTCTTCCGCCAGGTCGCCGAGGCGGCCGGCGGCATGGATTCGGTGCTCTCGGACGAGGCCGCGATCCAAGCGCTCTGGGACCTGGTCTGGGCAGGTCGGGTCACCGGGGACACGTTCGGCCCCGTCCGGGCGATGCTCGACGCCGGTCACACCGCCCACCGACAGCCCTCGCGGACGCCGCGCGCCCGCACCTATGGGGGCGGGCGCGGGACGCTCGGCGGTTCCGCTCTCCGTGGCGGCCGGCTCCCCCGAGTGGGGCGCCTCGGGGCCGTGACCGGGCTCGGGTTCGACGCGCCGTCGTCCGCGGCTCCGCCGATGGCCGCGGGCCGCTGGTCGGCCGTGCGACACCTCGAACTCGACCCGACCGTCAAGGCGCACGCCCTTGCCGAGCTGCTCATGGACCGCTACGGGGTCCTCACCCGCGGCTCCGTCACGGCCGAGGAGATTCCCGGCGGATTCGGGCTCCTGTACAAGGTGCTCTCGCGGCTCGAAGAGGCCGGCAAGTGCCGCCGAGGGTACTTCGTGGACCGTCTGGGCGCGGCGCAGTTCGCCGTGCCCGCGACCGTCGACCGCCTGCGTTCCTACGTCCGGGACGAGACCGGAGCAGGCGGAGGGCTGGAGCCAGGCGTCCCCCGCGCTGCCCTCGCCCTCGCCGCTACCGACCCCGCCAACCCCTATGGCGCGGCCCTGGCGTGGCCGGACGTTCCCGATGCCGCGACGGGGCACCGCCCCGGGCGGAAGGCGGGCGCGCTCGTCGTCACGGTCGACGGCGCGTTGGCACTCTACGTCGAACGCGGCGGCAAGACCCTGCTCGCCTTCACGGACGACGGCGACGTGCTGGGCCCCGCGGCCTCGGCGCTCGTCGGCGTCGTCCGGTCCGGCGCGGTCGACAAGCTCGTCATGGAGAAGGTCAACGGACGGGACCTGCTCGACACGCCCCTCGCACACGCGCTCACAGCCGCTGGCGCCTATTCGACACCGCGGGGGGTACGGATCCGTGCCTGAGATGACGGGCGGAGCCCGCCGTGCCTGAGATGACGGGCGGAGCCCGCCGTGCCTGAGATGACGCGCGGAGCCCGCCGTGCCTGAGGGCGACAACGTCTGGCAGGCCGCGACCCGCATGCACGCCGCCCTCGCCGGGAAGCGGCTCGCGCAGACCGACTTCCGCGTGCCCGCCTTCGCGACGCTCGACCTCGCCGGCTGGACCGTCCTCGAGGTCGTCTCGCGGGGAAAGCACCTGCTCCACCGGCTCTCCCCACCGCAAGACGCCGACCCGAGGGCAGGTTCCGCGCCCCTCAGCATCCATTCCCACCTCAAGATGGAGGGAAGCTGGCAGGTCTACGCGAGCGGCGAACGATGGCGGAAGCCGGCGCACACCGCGCGGGCCGTGCTGCGTGCCGAGGACGGCACGAGCGTCGTCGGCTTCTCCCTCGGGGTCCTCGAGGTGATTCCGACCGCGGAGGAGCACACCGTCGTCGGCCATCTCGGCCCCGACCTCCTCGGCCCGGACTGGGATCCCGAGGTCGCCGAGGCCAACCTCCGCGCCCAGCCGGACCGGCCCATCGGACTCGCGCTCCTCGATCAGCGCAACCTTGCGGGCATCGGGAACATCTATCGGAACGAGGCCTGTTTCCTCGCGCGGGTGCACCCAGCCACGCCCGTCTCGGCGGTCCCGGATCTGTACGGCCTCGTTGCGATGGCCAAGCGGCTGCTTGAGGCGAACCGGAACCGTGGGTCGCGGAACACAACCGGCGGCTTCGGCCCGCGCGGGGACTCCTGGGTCTATGGCCGTGCCGGGCAGCCCTGCCGGCGCTGCCGCACGAGGATCCAGCACGCTCTGCTCGGCGAACCTTCCCCCGCAGAGGCCGGCACGGGAACGGCTGTGCAGCGCGAGCGCGACATCTACTTCTGCCCGCGCTGCCAGCCAGCGCCCCCCGCTGCCCAGCCGGAGCGTGTCTCCTGATCGGCTCCCACCGCGCGGGGGAGGATGGTGAAATGCCCCGTGATCCTTTCATGCGCATCCACAGTCCCGAGTTCACTGCGATGAGCGAGAGGGTCCTGCGCGTCACCGAGCTGACCTCGCGCCTCAACGTCCTGCCGTTCGAGAACGAGGCGGCCAAAGCCGAACTGTTCGAGCAGATCCTGGGCCGCCCGCTTCCGCCGCGCGTGACGATCTACCCGCCCTTCTACACCGACCATGGCCTCAATCTCGAACTCGCCGAACGGGTCTTCATCAATCAGGGCTGCACGTTCCTCGACTATGCCGGGATACGGATCGCCGAGAGGGTCATGATCGGCCCGAAGGCCACCTTCATCACGAGCGGGCATCCCGTCGATCCCGAGGAGCGGCGGATGTGGCTGACCGGCGCTCCCATCGACATCGCGGAGAACGTTTGGATCGGGGCCGGCGCCACGATCCTGCCCGGCGTCAGCATCGGCCGCGACTCGGTGATCGCCGCAGGCGCCGTGGTGGCCGACGACGTCCCGCCAGCGAGCCTCGTCACCGGGACCAAGGCCACGGTGCGCCGACAGTGGTGAAAGGGCGCCCAGCTGGGTTCGCCCGATGGGTCTCAGGCGTAGATCCCGCCGAGCCACTCCGTGAAGGCCGCGGTGTTATCCTCTGCCCGTGCAGCCCGCTCCTCCGCCGACGCGGCGTCGAGGGAGAAGTCGTGGACGGTGAGGCCCACCCGATCGCCGAACGCGTTGCGACCGAAGACGCGCACCATCGCGTCGGGCGTCCGGAGCCCCAGGAAGTTCTCGTTCCGGAAATCGACGGTCGTCTCGACAAGCGTCGGGGAAGGTGCGCCGAGGCCCGGCAGTTCGAGCTCCCGCTTCTCGCCCTCCATCGCCCCATCGAGGCCCAGCTGTCCGACGAGGCGCTTGAACGCGTCGGCGTCCGCGGCGGCATCCGGGCCCCGCACGTCACTGAACGCGACCGCGCGGCCGAAGAAGTGCTCAAGGTACTGGCCGAGGGTGTGGTGGTAGAAGACGGTGTGCTTGGCTGCGCCGTCGTACTGCTGCTCCCAGTTGTCCGTCATGACGCCGGAGTGGACGTAGTGCAGCTCGGTCCCGTCCGGGCCGGGGCTGATGACATGTTCGAGCTGGTTGTACCAGCCGTTGGGGCCCTCCATCCGGGAAACGAGGTGGGTCGGGTATTCGTCGACCGTGCGGACAGCCGGCCACTGGTCGGTCGGGAACATCCACGACGCGGTGTCGTCGGTGACCGCCTGCCAGATCTGCTCGGGCGTAGCCCGGAGGACGCCGTCGTGGACGATCGTGAATTCGTGGTTCATGGCTGAATCTCCTGGCTTTCTGATGCTTGCAGGGCCTCGCCCGGTTCCGGGCTCGGATCCTTCTTGAGGCTGGGATGGAGGGCGACGATGACGCGATGCGGCCGGCCGCCCGCTGCCTTGGCGTCGTGGTACTTCGTGGCGAGCCGGGCGACGTCGGCCGCCAGCTCCTCGACGAAGGCGGCGCGCGACGCCGCGGACGCAAAGGTGATTTCGCCGTCGACCGCGAAGGTCGCAAGCTGCTGCTTCGCGGCCGTCGCCCCCACGATGAGCCGCCCGACCTCATGGACCATGCGGGAGGCGAGCGCCAGCAGCCAATAGGCGCTGAAACGGTCGCGGTAGCGAGTGGGGTCCGGCTCGACGGCCGCGAGCGCGGCCGGCGAGATGACGTACGAGGCGGCCGTCGCCTGGAGCACGCGCTCCATGACGTTGCCCTTGCGGCGCTCCTCGACGAGCTCGACGAGGCCGTGCTCCTCAAGGGCGCGCAGGTGGTAGTTGACCTTCTGCCGCGGGAGCCCCACTCTGGCGGCGAGGCCGGCGGCGGAGGACGGCGTGGCGAGCTCCCGGAGGAGCCTCGCCCGAAGCGGGTCGAGGCTGGCGGCGGCAGCGGCTGCATCCTCGATCACGACGACGTCTTGCATACGTCCAGTGTGGCTACCGACAAATCTTTTTGTCAAGGAAACTTATGCCGTCCACGTTGCGCCGTCAGCACCCTGCGGAGCTGACGGCGCAACGCTATTCCTCGAGGGTCTGCCGCAGCTCCCGATACTGCTCAGGGGTGATCTCCCCGCTCACGAGGCGTTCGTCGAGGATCCTCCGGGCGCGGCTGCGGCCAGCTGGGGCGGGAGTTGGGGCGAACGGAGCCGGCGGGTTGGGGCCGGGCTGCTCCGGAGCAGGCTCGTACTGGCCCGGCGGTTGCTGGCCCGGCGGGTGGTCCGGGAGAGGAGGAACGCCTCCGGGCGGGACGCGCCCGGCGCCATGCCCCGGCTGATGCATGAACAGCCGCACGGCAATCACCACGAGTAGGGCAACAACAATCAGAAGCAGGATGACGACGAACAATGCGCCCATCCCCACTCCGCCCCAGCGAAGCATCGAAACCTCCGGGCTCGAACCAGATCGCGGGACGCCCGCCAGCGGGATTCGCGCTTTCGTGACGCCGAAGCGCCGTGATGACAGAGTAAGGCCGTTGGCCCTTAGTCCCTAGTCCTCAGCACATGGACAGGCACAAAATGATGCAACCGGTGCCGACGACGGGACCGGACCGGCAGACGGAGGAACGCTGTGGAATTGGATGCAGCACGGGCTACACGGGGCTCGGAGCCTTCGGCGAAGCTGCGAGTCTTCATCCTCGACGACCACGAGCTCGTGCGCCGAGGACTTCAGGAACTCCTCGAAGACGAGGGCTTTGAGGTGGTGGGAACGTCGGGCAGCGCAGCCGAGGCAGCGCGGCGGATCCCGGCCCTCCGTCCAGACGTCTCAGTCCTCGACGTGCGGCTCCCCGACGGAACCGGCATCGAGGTGTGCCGCGACGTCCACGCCGTCGACCCCTCGCTCCCCTGCGTGATGCTCACAAGCTACGACGACGAGCAGTCCCTCCGCGGCGCGATCCTCGCCGGGGCGAGCGGATACGTGCTCAAGGAGATCCGCGGCACCGAGCTCATCTCAGCGCT
>NZ_DAIUJO010000129.1:0-9211 GCF_036848755.1 Sinomonas sp.
CCCGGCGCCGAAACCGGGGAACCCGGCGCCGAAACCGGGGAACCCGGCGCCGAAACCGGGGAACCCGGCGCCGAAATCGGGGAACCCGGCGCCGAAATCGGGGAACCCGGCACCGAAACCGGGGAGCCCGGCGCCAACGGGTCCAGCTCTGGCCGGCGCTCAGGCCGAGACGTTGTCCTCGAACTCGCGATCCTTGGTCTCGCGCGTCAGGAGCAGAGCCACGAGCGTGAGCACCGCTGCGACGGCGAGGTACACCCCCACGAGCACGGTGCTGCCTTTGCCCGCCTGCCAGAGCGCAATCGCGATGAAGGAGGCGGGCGCCGCTCCGATCACCGAGGACAGGTTGTACGCGATCGCCGACCCCGTGTAGCGGACGTTCGCGGGGAACAGCTCCGGCAGGATCGCGGCCATCGGGCCGAACGTGGCACCCATGAGCGTGAAGCCGACGACGAGGCCGACCATCGCGGCCCCCGTGCCCGGGCCGAACATGAGGCCCCACAGGAGGCCGAACGCGAGGATGCCCGCCGTCACCCAGAGCAGGAACTTCCTTCGGCCGTACTTCTCCGCCAGCGGCCCGGAAACCACGGTGAACACGCCGAAGAACACGACGCCGACGATGAGCATCCAGAGGAACAGCCCGCGGTCGATGCCGAGCCCGGGCACGAACGACGACGGGTCGAAGGACTTGCCGGACTTCTCAGCGGCCGCCCGGGCCACCTCGATCTTGTTGGTCGCGGTCGCGTAGGTCAGCGTGAAGCTCGTGGTGAGGTAGAAGAGCACGTAGGTCGCGAGCATGATGAACGTTCCCGCTATCACCGCACGCCAATGGTGCTTGAACGTCGCCGCGAGCGGCACCTTCGCGACCTTGTCCTCCTGGACCACCTTCTGGAAGGACGCGCTCTCGACGAGTTTGAGCCGCACGTAGAGGCCGATCGCGACCATCACGACGCTGAACAGGAAGGGGATGCGCCACCCGAAGTCCTCGAACTGCTTCGCCGTGAGGAAGCTGTTCATCACCACGTACATCGTGTTGGCGATGATGAAGCCGATCGGTGCCCCGAGCTGGGGGAACGTCCCCCACACCGCGCGCTTGTCCGCGGGCGCATTCTCGGTCGCGAGCAGCGCGGCTCCGGACCACTCGCCTCCGAGCGCGAGGCCCTGGAGGAAACGGAGGACGACGAGGAGCAGCGGGGCGAGAACCATCCAGCCGGGCGTCGTGGCGGGCGGGAGGACGCCGATCAAGAAGGTCGCGAGGCCCATGGTGAGCAGGGACGCGACGAGCGTGCCCTTGCGTCCGAGCTTGTCGCCGAAGTGGCCGAAGATGATCGAGCCCACCGGGCGGGCCACGAACGCGACGCCGAAGATCGCGAACGAGCTCAGGATCGCGTTGATGTCGCTCGCGCTCGGGAAGAAGAGCTTCGGGAAGACGAGTACCGACGCCGTGGCGTAGGCGTAGAAGTCGAAGAACTCGATCGTCGTGCCGATGAGGCTCGAGAAGATCACCCGCCCCCGGGTGTTCTTCCCTGTGTTCTGCGGTTTCGCTGCTTCGGCGACCGCTCGTGTGGCCATGGTGCCCTGCGCCTTTCACAAAATGCTGGACCCGAGCTGAAAAGTGGGTCCGAAATCTCAGTACGCCTGATCCTATGAAGAGCGTCCGATAATCGGACACTCGGTCCGCATAATGAGATGGCGTCATCGCGGATCTCACGGCTCACCGGGGACGACCGTGAGCTGAGAGGTCGATGTCACGGACCGTTTACAGCTTTCGACGCTGACCGAAACGCGCCCTTCCTACGGTGGAACCAGATCCCACCCCAGCTTCCCAGGAGGGCACATGAGCACTGCACCCCAGACAGCGGCAACCGTCCAGCACGTGAGCCTGGACTACCGGGCAGGCCGTTGGATCGAGCACTGGAACCCCGAAGACCCAGAGCAGTGGGAGCGTGAGGGCCGGGCCATCGCCCGCCGCAACCTCTCGTGGTCGATCTTCGCCGAGTTCCTCGGATTCGTCGTGTGGCAACTGTGGTCGATCGTCGTCGTCTCGCTCCCGGCCGCCGGCTTCAAGTTCGACACGTCCCAGACGTTCTGGCTCATCTCGATGCCGAGCCTCGTCGGCGCGACGCTCCGGATCCCGTACACGTTCACCGTCTCGCGATTCGGCGGCCGCAACTGGACCATCGTCTCGGCGCTCCTTCTCCTGATCCCGACCCTCGGCCTCGCGGCCTGCGTCGCGAACCCTTCGACGCCGTTCTGGCTCATGCTGCTCGTGGCAGGCCTCTCGGGCTTCGGGGGCGGGAACTTTGCCAGCTCGATGGCGAACATCACGTTCTTCTACCCGGCCAAGGAAAAGGGCTGGGCGCTGGGGCTCAACGCGGCAGGGGGCAACCTCGGCGCCGCGATCTCACAGCTGGCCGTTCCGATCGTGGTGAGCCTCACCGCCGTCGTCGTGACCGGCGGCATCGGCACTCACGGGACCAGCGGAACGCTTGCGATGGCAGGCCTCATGTGGGTCCCGCTCATCCTCATCGCCGCGTTCGGCGCGTGGCGGAAGATGAACAATCTCTCCCATGCGAAGGGCGATTTCGCAGGCTCCCTCGCGGCCCTCAAGGAGCCGCACCTCTGGGTCGTCGCGTTCCTCTACATCGGCACGTTCGGCTCGTTCATCGGCTTCGGCGGCGTGTTCCCCAAGCTCATCCACGACATCTTCCCCGCCTATTCGACGTTCGCGCTCGGCCCGGCGGCTCTCTCCCTCGCGTTCCTCGGCCCGCTCGTGGGCTCGATGTCACGGCCCTACGGCGGCAAGCTCGCGGACCGGTTCGGCGGCGCTCGCATCACCGTCATGTCCTTCGCGGTCATGGCGGTGGCAACTCTCGCGCTCATCGCGACACTTCCGCTGAAGAACTTCTGGCTGTTCCTCGGCCTCTTCCTCGTGCTCTTCGCCGCGAGCGGCGTCGGCAACGGCTCCACCTACCGCATGATCCCGGTGATCTTCGCCCGGGCCAGCCGAGCGGCCCGGTCCGGTGCGGCGCCGTCGCACACGGCTCGCCTCTCCTCGGCCGCCCTCGGCCTGATCTCGGCCATCGGCGCCTACGGCGGCTTCGTGATCCCGCAGCTGCTCGGGGCGTCGAGCAGCGCGACCGGCTCGTACGTCCCCGCGTTCTTCGGCTTCGTCGGCGCCTACGCGCTCATGCTCGGTGTCTCCTGGGCGTGCTACCTGCGCCGCGGAAGCGCTGTGGCCCGGACGGGCGCCTGAGGTGGCAGGTCCGACCGCGACCCACTGCCCGTACTGCGCCCTGCAGTGCGGCATGAGCCTCGAGCCCCGTCAGGAAGATCCAGCGACCATCGACGTCTCCGGTCGCGACTTCCCGACCAGCCGGGGAGGCCTCTGCCGGAAGGGCTGGACCGCGGCCGAGCTCCTGCGCCACCCCGAGCGGCTCACGGAACCCCTCATCCGGGACGGGCGCGGCGAGCTCCGCCCTGCCAGCTGGGACGAGGCGCTCGCGCGGGTGGCGGCCGAGGTCCGCCGAGCCCGGACCGAGTACGGGCCGGACGCCGTCGGGGTCTTCGGCGGAGGGGGCCTCACGAACGAAAAGGCGTACCTGCTCGGCAAGTTCGCCCGCATCGCCCTCGGCACGTCGCGCATCGACTACAACGGCCGGTTCTGCATGTCGTCCGCCGCGGCGGCCGGGAACCGTGCGTTCGGGATCGATCGGGGCCTCCCGTTCCCTCTCACCGACCTCGACGACGCCGATTCGATCCTCCTGCTCGGCTCGAACGTTGCGGAGACGATGCCGCCGTTCGTCCAGCACCTCGAGCGGGCCCGCGCGGCGGGCGGACTCGTCGTCGTCGACCCGCGCCGCTCGGCCACGGCCCAGCTGACGGACGACGGCGCGGGCACGCACCTCGCGCCGGCCCCGCACACGGACCTGGTTCTGCTGCTGGGCCTTGCGCACGTCGTGGTGAACGACGGCCTGCTGGACTCGCGCTATCTCGCGCGGCGGACCCTCGGGCTCGAGGCCGTGATCCGCTCCGTCGCTCCATGGTGGCCCGAGCGCGTCCAAGCGGCGACCGGGGTTCCCGCGGACCTGATCCGCGCGACCGCTCACCGCCTCTCCGAGTCTGCACGGACGGGCTCGTGCTACATCCTGACGGGCCGGGGCGTCGAACAGCACGCCGACGGCACCGATACGGTGACGGCCGCGATCAACCTGGCGCTCCTCCTGGGACTTCCGGGGTCCGCGCGCGGCGGCTATGGGACGCTCACGGGCCAGGGCAACGGCCAGGGCGGACGTGAGCATGGCCAGAAGGCCGATCAGCTCCCCGGCTACCGCAAGATCACCGACCCCGTGGCACGCGCCCGTGTTGCACGCGTGTGGGGCGTGCCCGAGGCGAGCATCCCCGGCCCGGGCTCCCCGCCGTCGAGCTTCTGGGCACCCTGGGGACGGACGACGGCGTGCGCGCGCTCCTCGTGCACGGCGCCAACGTCGTGGTCTCCGCGCCGGACGTCTCGCAGGTATCCGAGGGCCTCCGACGCTTGGACTTCCTGGCCGTCTGCGACTTCTTCCTCTCCGAGACGGCACGCGAGGCCGATGTCGTGCTGCCAGTCCTGCAATGGGCCGAGGAGGAGGGCACGATGACCAACCTCGAGGGGCGCGTGCTGCGTCGCCGCCGGGCCGTCGAGCCGCCCGCGGGCGCGCGCTCCGAGCTGTGGATTCTGAACCGTCTGGCCGAACTCCTCGAGGCGCCGTCGGCCTTCCCCTCCGACCCCGAGGCTGTCTTCGAGGAGCTGCGCGCGGCGTCGGCCGGGGGGCCCGCAGACTACTCGGGCATCTCGTACGCCCTGCTCGACGCCGACGTGGAGGCGTATTGGCCGTACCCGAGGGGTTCGCACGGGACCCCACGGCTCTTCATCGAGCGCTTCGCTCACGACGACGGACTCGCCCGGCTCGTCGCCGTCCGGGCCCCGACTCCCGCTGCGGCCTTCCCGCAGCCGGCCCTCGAGGAGTTCCAGCTCGCGACGGGACGGCTGCTCGAGCACTACCAGTCGGGCGCGCAGACGCGCCGGGTCCGCGCCCTGAGCGACGCACAGCCCGAGCCGCGCCTGCAGCTTCACCCGGCCTCCGCGGCCCGCCTGCGCATCGAGGACGGCGCGTGGGTGCGGGTGACCCGAGCCCGAGCGGCGGCCCCGGGAACGCACGCGGGCCAGCCTGAGGTGCTGTGCAGAGTCGAGCTCACGCCGGGCATCCGGCCTGACACCGTGTTCCTGCCGTTCCACTTCCCGGGCCTCGCGGCGGCGAACCGGGTCACGGAGGGCGCCACGGACCCGATTTCCGGTATGCCCGAGTTCAAGACGACCCGTGTCCTCGTCCAGGCCGCCCCACGAGAGGAGCGCCCGTGAAGTCCCCCGCCGCGCGCATACCCGAGCGCATCGTCGTCGTCGGCTTCGGACCCGTCGCGGCGCGCTTCATCGACGAGCTGCGACCCGTTGCCGCGGCCGGGATCGCCGAAGTGACGGTGATCGGCGAAGAGGAGCACGCGGCGTACAACCGCGTCTTGGTTGCGGATCTGGGCGTGGGCCGGACCACGCTCGCCTCGATGCAGCTCGCCGACCCTGACGAGCTCGCGGCCGACGGGGTGCGGGTCCTCCTGGGAACCGCCGCCGCGCGGATCGACAGGAGCCGACGGCTCGTGCACCTCACTGCGGGCGCCCCCCTGCCCTACGACCGGCTCGTCCTCGCGACGGGCGCGCGGGCCGTGGTCCCCAACCTCACGGGCCTCAACCCGGACCCGCTGCATCCGGTTCTGCCCCGCGGGGTGACCGCCCTGCGCGACCTTGCCGATGCGGAACGGCTCTCGGAAGCCGTGCTCGGACGCAAGCGGATCGTCGTGCTCGGCGGAGGTGTGCTGGGCCTTGAGGCAGCCCTCGCGGCGTCGGAGCAAGGCGCGACCGTCACGGTCGTGCACCACGGCGAGCGGCCCTTGGGACGGCAGATCGATCGCGGGGGCGGCGCGACCCTCGCCGCCGTCCTGCGCGGCGGAGGGCTGCGCCTCGCGCCCAACGCCCGGGCGACGGGGATAGAAAGCGGCCCTGACGGCGAGTTCCGGGCCCTGCTGCTCGACGACGGTTCCGCGTTGGACGGCGACCTGCTCGTCCTCGCGTGCGGCGCCCGGTCGCGGCGCGAGCTCGCGGAGGGCGCGGGGCTCGCCGTCGACGCAGGAATCCTCGTGGACCACCGGCTGGCGGCGCTCCACACCGAGCACGTGTTCGCGATCGGCGACTGCGCCGAGGTGCGCTGCCCGGATCCCACGTGCGAGGCGTGCGGGCGGGAGCGCGGGCCGAGCGGGCTCATCGCCCCGGGCTGGCGCCAGGCCGATTGGCTCGCCGCGTCGTTCCGCTCGCGGCTCCTCGGAGAGCCCGTCCCCGCTCCGCTCCCGGACGAACGCCCCGGCGTCCTCCTCCTCAAGGCGCGCGGCGTCAACCTCGCCCTTGCCGGCGACGTTGACCGCGAGCCGTGGGAGTCGATCGCCTGGGACGCGGACGACGGCGGCCGGCCGCCCCTCGAGGTTTCCCTGTGGGCGGACCCGGCCCACGGACGCTACGTCAAGATGTGCACGCGCGCCGGTGCCCTCGAGGGGTTCATCGCCCTTGGCATGCCGCGCGCCGCGGCCGAGCTGACGCTGCTCTTCGGCAGCGGCGCCGAACTCCCGGCCGACAGGTCCGTGCTGCTCCGGCTCGACGGTCCGGAGAGCTCGCTCGGGGCGCCGGGCTTCTCCGGGGGCCCAGAATCGACCCTCTGCCGCTGCGCCGGCGTGAGCCGTGGCACCGTCCAGGAGGCGGTCCTCGGTGGCTGCTCGACGGTCGAACAGGTCTCGAAGTCGACCCGGGCCGGGACCGGCTGCGGCGGGTGCCGCGACTCCGTGCGCGAGCTCATCGAAGAGCACTTCGCGGGCGTGGCGTAAGGCTACGCCGCGCCCACGACCTCCTCGAGTCCCTCGACGGCCTCCGCGAAAGCCGACCCCGGCGCGCTGGCCAGCGCGGGGAAGAGCAGTGCGTCCTCCTTGTCCGCGTGGAGCGAGAACGCCCTCACGATCGCCTGCCCGACCGCGGCTGCCCTGACGCCGTCGGAGATCCGGAGTTCTTCGAGGAGCGCGGCGATGGCCTCGTGGTCGTGCCGGAGGCCTTCGACGAGGAGCTGCGCCTCGGCAACACCCTCCGCGGCGGGATAGATCCTCTCCTCCTCCGCGACGCAGTGCGGCACAAGATCGTCCGTGCACCACTCGATGAGGTTGCCCTTTTCGTCGTACACGGCCCCGTTGTCCCCGGCCTCGACGGCGGCGGTCAGGGCCTGCGAGAGCGCGGAAGCGCGGTCTAGCATGTCGGCGTGGTGGCTCCGGACTGCGGTCAGGGCCTGCTGGTCGGAGAAGTGAGATGCCATGGCGCCATCATCGTCCCGACCCGTGAGAGCCTCAAGGCCTGACGGCGTCCTGGGGGACGCGTCGACTGCGGGGACCGTGTTCTTCTGGGCATGTGGGCGCCGGTTGGGGGCGCCGGTTGCGGGCTCGTGGGGCTCACACCCGCGTCGGGCCTGTCGCCTAGCCGAGGGTGGCAAGGGCCCGGTGCCGGGATTCGACCAGGACTGGCATGCCTGCCCCGGCTTCCATGACCTCGCCGTCGATCTGCAGCGGAACAGTTCCAGTGCTCGTGAACTCGTAGCGCCGGACGCTCTCCTGGACCCCCAGCCCCACAGTGGCGGCACGCAGGGCCATGAGCCCGATGCGCCACCTGCGCGCATGGGGCAGCATGACGACTTCGAAGAACCCGTCATCCGGATAGCCGGCCTCACTGAGGCGCCCATATTTGGCGATCCGGGGGATGTTGGCGAGGATCAGGCTGTCCAAGACGGCTTGGGCCCCGTCCGGACGGATGAGCTCAACAGGTGTGAGGCCCCGC
This sequence comes from Sinomonas sp., assembly GCF_036848755.1. Taxonomy (NCBI): domain Bacteria; kingdom Bacillati; phylum Actinomycetota; class Actinomycetes; order Micrococcales; family Micrococcaceae; genus Sinomonas; species Sinomonas sp. Next base: position 7,952 of record NZ_DAIUJO010000129.1, read on the forward strand.
ACGGCCCGGGCCACGGACATGAGTTCGGTGAAGCGGCCCTTGATGCCTTTCTCGATGCCGATTGCCATCAAGGCCGTCAGCCCGAAACCGATGTAGGAGTGGGCGTACCGCGACCATCGGTCCGCGCCTTCCCCGACGGTGAGGCTCAGAAGGTCGATTCGGCGCACCTCGCCGCGGACGATCGCCTCGGCGATCGGCAAGGTCCGGGTGCTGCGCCGGTGGTCGTTGGCATTGCCGGCGCCCATGACGGCACAGACTGCCTCCCCTCCCGCGTCGAGGGCGCCGTTCACCACGTCGTTGTATCCACCGTCGCCGCTGATCGAGACCAGCAGCGGGCGGCCGCTGCCCGCCGAGCGGGCCACCTCCCGTCCATGGCCCGGGAAGGCCGTCGGCTGCAGGGTCACAGGAATGCCAGGCAGACGAGCAGACAACTCGGCACGCAGCTCCTCGGCCAGACGGTCCCGGCCCTGCGTCGGGTTGTAGATCAGCACGACCCTGTCGAAGCGTGCTGCGCCCCCGGTGCCGGTCATGCTGGGCCCGGTGCGCGTGCGCACCGGGCCAAGGCCCCGGCGTCGCGAGCCGGATCCTGGTTCTCGATCCGTGGTTTCTCCTCAGCCGCCGAAATCGATGGCGGCGGCCGCTTCTGCCACGCGGAGGAGCCGCTCGTGCTCGGCCTCGCTCAGATCCGCCATCGCTTGGCGTGCTAGCTCCTTCTGCGCCATGGCCTTCAGGCTCGCAGCGCGGACGATCGTTCCTACGACGGAGGCGAGCCCGTTTCTGAGCTCCTGCAGATTGGTGCCGCTGATCAGGAGCCGCCGGTCCGCGATGAGCAGCCCGGCCTGGCCGAAACCGGCTTCTTCCAGGCGCCTCTGCGTGGCCGGGTCGTGGATGGACTCCACCTCCAACGGGTCGGGGCGCCGCGAGAGGGCCGCCGTAACGGTGTACCTCTCTGGGCCCTCGGGCGTGAGGGTGTCGGACGGGAGGGCGCCGAGGACGACGGCGGTCACGCGGAGTGGATCGCCGGGCCCCGAGAGGTCGCCGGACTTTTGAAGAAGGCCTTCACTGCTTTCTGGGACGGTTTGCATGGTATTTCCTGCCTAGGTGGCGCTCATGACGCCGACATCCCAGATTGTGCCTTCTGGGGGAGGATTGAAGCACGCGCCTGTCACCACGCACAGTCCGAGGACCAGTCCGCCGAAGCCGCCAGACAGGCCCGAACGAAGCCCCCTTGGGGCTTCTTCTTCAGTCTACGCTCGCGCT
>NZ_DAIUJO010000130.1:0-9093 GCF_036848755.1 Sinomonas sp.
GGAAGCTGCGGTAGCGGATCTCGGAGGCGGCGGCCACGCGCTGTAGTTTGCGCTTTGGCGTCCGGTGGGCGGGCCATCGCAGTTCTGACCGCCATGGCACCTGGGCGGCAGGTGCGCCGCTCGCGGCGCCTGCAGGGATGGGCCGTGGCGCAGCCACGCCGATAGGGGGTTTTTTCCTTGCGCGCGTGCAGGGGTTGGTTCTTCTTCTTTAAGGTGAGGACCGCCTGGGGCGGGAGGGGTGCCAGCTTTGTGCACAAGGGTCAGCGGCGAGGGTGCGCACAGGACGTAGACGGCGGCTTCGTTGATGCGTTCTCCGTCGGGGCCGGCTGCCGCGTACCTGGCCTGTCGGCCAGAGGCGACGCGGCCGAGTTATCCGGGCAGTCCCCCGGGCCCGGGTGTTCAGGTCCCACCTGCTCCGGTCTATCCTCGGATGGAGGTGGTCTGCATGCTCCAGCCGTTACTCGAGGACGGACGACGGCTCTACGCCGCTCAGGCGTGGACGGACGCGCTCGTCGCGTTTGAGAGCGCTGACCACAGCGTCCCGCTCTCCGCGTCAGACCTGATGAGCACCGCCTTCAGCGCCTTCCTGCTCGGGCGCGAAGAACAATGCATCGACCTGCTCGGCAGGTCCTTCCTGGGCCATCTGGAAACCGGAGACCCGGCTGCCGCTGCGCGTGCGGCGTTCTGGCTTGCCTTCGCCCACGAAGCGCACGGAGACCGGGCGCGGGCCGAGGCCTGGGGGCGCCGCCTGGCCGAGCTGGTGGAGGATGAGGGCCTCTCGGCCGAGCGGGCCCTCGTGTGCGCCGGCCTGGGCCATGCGGCGCTTGCCTCCTCGGATCCCGCGGACGTCCGCCGCGCCCTGGCCCTGTCCCGGGAGGCCTTCGCTCTGGCGCACGCGGCCGGCGACCGGGACACCGAAGTGCTCTCCCGGCTCAGCGGCGGCTGGGCGCTCCTGCGGCTCGGCAGCACCGCGGAGGGCCTCGCCGAACTCGGCGGAGCCATGGATGCGGTGACTTCGGGCGAGGTCCGGACACCGCTCGTGAACGGCGTGGCCTACTGCTCGGTCATCTCGGCCTCCCTGCGCGCGGCCGATCTCGCCCGGGCCCGCGAATGGACGCAGGCGGCGACGGACTGGTGCGAGCGGCACCCCGAGCTCGTGCCGTTCCGCGGACAGTGCCTGGTCCACCGTTCGGTGGTCAAGATGTTCGACGGGGACTGGCCCGGCGCGTTGGCCGAGGCGGCCCGGGCGGCCGCGCGGCTCCTCCCGGCCGATGCGGGGATCGCGAGCTACCAGATCGGCGAGCTCCACCGCCTCGCCGGCCGCTTCGCCGAGGCCGAGGACGCCTATCGCCTCGCCAACGCCGCAGGGCGCCGGCCACAGCCGGGCCTGATGCTCCTGCGCCTTGCGCAGGGCCGAGCGGACGCGGCGGCGGTCTCGGCCCGCCGGCTCAACGGGGAACTGACCCGCCCGGGCGAACGGCAGGAGTTCCTCCCCGCGTACGTGGAGGTGATGGCGGCAGCCGGCGACGCGGAAGCGGCGCAGGCCGGGGCCGCCGAGTTCGCTTCACTCGCCCGGGCTTCGGGAGCCGCGCTCCAGAAGGCCGAGGCGCTTGCCGTCCAGGGCACCGCCTGTCTCGCCGCCGGCGACCCCGCAGGCGCGGCTGCGGCCTTCCGGAGCGCATCGATCGCATGCCACGACCTCCGCCTGCCGTATCCCGAGGCACGGGCCCGGGCTGCCCTCGGCAGGTGCTACGCGGCCCTGGGCGACGACGAGGCCGCCACGCTGGAGATCGAGGCGGCGCGCCAGGTCTTCGAGCGCCTCGGGGCAGGCCCGGACCTTCAAGCCCTCCCGGGCCACACGCCCTCGTCCTCGACGCCCCTGACCGAGCGCGAGCTGGACGTCATCCGGCTCGTCGCCACGGGGCTGACCAACCGAGCCGTCGCGGCGAAGCTCGTCCTGAGCGAGAAGACCGTGGCGCGCCACCTGGCCAACATCTATGCCAAGCTCGGGATCGCCTCCCGCTCGGCCGCGACAGCGTACGCCTACGACCACGGACTCCTCTGACCGAGCCTGCACAGAACTGCCCACCACCGCTGCCGCCTGTCTGCGCATTCTGCCCGAAGCGGTCCCGCAATTCCCTCCGTACCGTGGAACCAGCGGCCCACCACGCCGCACCCGGCGCTCCCAGGAGGGCATCATGACCAGCATCGAACCTCTCATTCCCACCAACCCGACGGGTCCGGACCACGCGCGACGCCGGGTGGAGACCGCCATCGTCGGCGGCGGCCAGGCTGGCCTTGCCACCGCGCACTGGCTTGCCGAGGCAGGCCGAGAATGCGTCGTGCTCGAAGCCCGGGAGCGTATCGGGGACCAGTGGCGCGAGCGCTACGATTCGCTCCGGCTCTTCACCGCTGCCCGCGTGGACGGACTGCCGGGGACGCCCTTTCCCGGGCCGAGGGGCGCCTTCCCCACCGGCCGCGAGCTCGCCGACTACCTCGAGGCGTACGCAGCGCCGTTGGGCCCGCTCGTGCAGACCGGCGTGCGGGTCACGGGCGTCGCAGCGGCCGACGGCGGCGGGTTCGTCCTCTCGACGGTCTCCGCAGGCCAGCGAGAAGAGCTCTTCGCCGAGAACGTCGTGATGGCCGCGGGGAGCGACGCGTGCCCGAAGATCCCCGCAACCGCCGCAGAGCTCGACCCCGAAATCCGGCAACTGCACTCGAGCGGCTACCGCAATCCAGGCCAGCTGCTCCCCGGACCGGTGCTCGTCGTCGGCGCAAGCCAGTCGGGCGCGGACCTGGCGCTCGAGGCCGCCCAGGCGGGGCACGAGACCTGGCTCTCGGGCAGGCACCACGGCGAGATCCCGGTCAACGAGCACCTCGCGGGCCCCGTGTTCTGGTTCGCCTCGAACCACGTGCTCACCCTCAGAACCCCGATCGGCCGCAGGCTCCGGCCAGCCATCCGCCGCGGCGGATCACCCCTGATCCGCACCAGGCGTTCCGACCTCGACACAGCCGGGGTCCACCGGACTGCGGCACGCACCATCGGATCGAGCGAGGGCAGGCCCCTCCTCGACGACGGCACGGTCCTGGAGGTCTCCAACGTCCTGTGGTGCACCGGCTACCGCCCCGACTACTCGTTCGTCCACCCCGCCCTCATCGGCCCCGACGGCTTCCCGGCCGAGACCGACGGAGCAGCAGAAGGCGTTCCAGGGCTCTTCTACGTCGGACTCATCTTCCAGCGCGGCTTCTACTCCCACCTCATCGGCGGCGTGGGACGGGACGCAAAGGTCGTCGCGGACCGCATCCAGGCGCGCTCCCGCTCCCGAGGCGCGTCGAGCACCTGAATACTCAACAACGGCGGCCGCCCTCGACCGCTCGTCGGAGGAACCCTGGGCTCTCATGCTCTGCGCCGGCGCAGAAGGGCTTCGGGATCCTCGGGGTGCGGATGTCCGAGTACTTCCCCACCCGCATCCGCTCCACCGGCTCCAGCGCCAGCTACTACGTCGGCGGGTCCGGGGCCCTCTTCCTCCTTTTCGCCCTCACCCTCGCCGGGACCGTGCCGTTCGCCCTCACCCTCGGCATCCTCGGCCCCGGCGCCGGCCTCCTCTTCTCCCTCATCTCCCCCGACCGCACCGGCCGGACCTGGAATAAGCGCCGAGCGGCACGGCCGGGGTTCCGGGCCCAGGCGGAGCGCTCCGACGCTTCACACGGGCCCATAAGCGAAGATGAGGTCGAAGTCGGCCTCGCGAAGGCGAGCGAGCACGCCCGGATCCTGTTCTGTGACTACCTCGAATGGGAGGGAAGTCCGGCTCTCTTTCGGTCCGGTGCGCCCCCTCCATGGAACTCGAGGACCTTCTCCCCAGAACGTGTCTCAGGCCGCGACGGTGCGCCAGAGGGTCGGGACCATGGCGGCGTCGTCTGGGGGGATCCAGTGTTCGTCGGTTTCGGGGTCGTAGAGGTCGGTCTCGGTGAGCTGCTGGGCGGGGTTGTGGCGGTCTAGCCAGGCGTGCCAGGCGGCGCGCTGGAGCCGGTGGAGGGTGATCTGGGCTGCGACCTCCTGGTCGGCTCCGAGGCGGTGGGCAAGCTGGGCGAGGCTGATGCTGGTGGTGTGCCAGCGGCCGTCCTCGTCGCGGTGGACCATGCGGTAGGCGGCCATCTCCGCCAGGACCTTCTCCGCGGTGGTGCGCGAGAGACGGGCGTCCCGGGCGGCCTCGGCGGTGGTGGGGGAGTGGCGGGAGCGCTCGACCGCCTCGTAGGCAAACGCCGCGGCGGCCCCGAGAGCGCGGAACACTGGCCTGACGGCGTGGATCCTGCCCTGCCGCCAGGTCAGCTCCTGTGCGGTCTGGTGGTGCTGCTCGGGCAGTTCGATGAGGTACACGTCGGCGTTGCGGTGGCGGCCGTCGGCGACCTTGGTGACCATCCCGTCGGAGAGCTCGGCGAGCCGGCGCAGCAGCCGGGCCACGGTGCCGTGGTGCTGGCCCAGGGCCAGGGCGAAGGTGCGGCAGCCGACGTCGAGCACGTTGGTCTCCATGGTCCTCATGTACGCCAGCACCCCGCGCAGGAGGAACCTCAGACCGATCCCCTCCCGCCCAAGAGAGTGGAACCTGGCATCGAGCACCGCGTAGAGGACGTTCTCCAAATCATTGACCAGCTGGTGGATCGAAGCGGCCGAGGCTTTTGCCCCCCCGGTGGGTTCAGGGGGGCTTGTGTCGCTTTTACGGGCAATCCTCTTCCCTGCGCTGTTGGCGGTGAATTCGATCGCCTTGGCCCACTCGCGCTCGAGGAGCCGCTCGAGCTGCGAACTCGACTGGTACAGGGCCGCCAGGCCCGGGAACTGGCCTGCCAGCTCGCCCCGGACCTGAGGAAGGGTCCACCCGCAGGCCGCGAGGTGGTTCAGGACCCCCATCCGCGCCTCCGACGCCGACCGGTACCGCGCCGGGTCGTACAGGCCCGTCTCCGCGATCGCCCGCAGCGGAGACCGCCACCCGCCCACAGGACGGCCCGCACTGGCGGGCCAGTGCCCGCCGGGGTTGAGGCTCTGCGCCCGAGCGGCCGCGCCCCGGGCGCGGCGGGACACCTCCTGGCGGTTGCGGGCCAGCTCCGGTGCCAGCCCCTGGCGCAGCCGCTCTAACGCTTCCGGAGAGTTCCGGCATCGCAGCACCTCGTACGCCTCCGGGAAGGGGGTGATCAGCTCCTGGCGCCCACCCCGCTTGTGCAGAGTGCCCGGGACCCGGATGCACCCCGTGGAGGGATTCCGGTGCGGGCTCGCATCCAGGCTCGGCGCCAGCCGGGCCAGCGCCTCCATCACCTCCCGGGCCGCTGCGCCGTCCATCCGCACCGCCAACGGCACATACAGGTGACGGCCCCCGCTGGGGGAGACGTCCTCCACCCACCGCAGCCCGCACGAGCCCAGCAGCGCCCTCAGCCGCTCCGCGTCACTGTCGACCACCGCCTGGGCGGCAGCCGAGGTGTCCAGGTCCAGGCACAGCGTCGCCACCGACCCGTCCGCCCCATGCACCAGCACCGCAGCCGGTGTCTTAGGCAGTGAGCCCGTGATCCGCACCGGTGAGCCCGGGTAGCCGAACTTCCCCCGCACCCACCGCCCAGACCGGTAGAAGGGCCGCCCAGCGATCAGCGGCGCCAGCGACCACAGGTCCTTCTCAGACGGGCCGACCGTGACACGCCGAGCGGCCACGCGCTCGGGAGTATTAGGTGACAGGACGGCACCTTCAGCTACCATAAGAGGGCAGACTCCTTCCAAGGAGGTATGCAAAAGGGACCCACCGCGAGGAGGGTTTCGGGTCCATCACCGGGTCGCCAGCCAAGCAAAGCGGTGATGGGAGACTTATACGAGGGCCCGCCGGGAGGCGGGCCCTCAGTCGTTAAGACGCTTTCTGAATCAGCGCCTCCTGCCCGTACTGGGAACGCAGCTCGTCGAGGTCGACGGAGCGTATGAAGTCGATGAAGTGATCAGAGGCGAAACGGCCCGGCTTCACGCCGAGGACGGCCGCGATCTCCCGAAGCTTCTTCATCTCGGCATCGGGAAGTTTCGTGGCCACGGTGTTTTCACGCCCAAGCGGTGGGCGCCCCATGCGTGTCGTGGTGTCCTCCATGCATCCCATCCTTGCGGGCGACTTTACTTAAAGCGCACATATGGGCTTGTCGGCGTGTCGCGATCACTCCTGTCGGACCGGTGCGAGTTACCGCGCCGGTGGCGCCGCCCCTATCGGCCATCGAGGAAGGCGAGGAGCTTCTCGGCTTCGCGGTCGCGCGCCTCCCGATTGAGCCGGTACACGACGCGCTGCCCCTGGCGGTCGTCCTCCGCGTCGGAGTCGACCAGGCCGAGGTCCTCGAGCTCTCGGAGATGGCGGAAGACGGTGTGGTAGGCCGCCTCCAGGTGCCGGGCGATCTGCCCCGACGTGGCGCCCTCGGGATGGCGGGCCAGCTCGCGGATCACCGCGGCACGGATGGGGGAGACGCCGAATGCACTCATTGCGGTCGCCTCGGCGGGTCCCGTCGGCGTAACCCTTGCATTTCGCGTCACCGTCCCATCTTGCCGCAGGTCCTTCGGCATTGGCCTTGACCCTAGCATCCATTGCTAGGGTAGTCTAGCAATGGATGCTAGGGTGACGGCCTCGATGAGAGGGCTATCGGTTCTGGGGGTGGAGGTTCGGGTGAGGATTTGCAAGTGTTTCCTCGGGTTGTAATGCTCGTGACTGTTTTGTCATAGAGGACTGATAGGTGTGGTGGTCAGGGGGTGCATGGGATGAAGCAGGGCGTCGGATGCGCGGTGGCGGCTGGTCTGGCCGTCCCGCTGATGCTGCTCGCTGCCGTGGTGGGCCTCTCGCTCGGGGGCGGCCTGCGCAGGCAGCCCCCCGGGTGCTGCGGTTCGAGCCCTTGGGGGGATCGGTGAACGCTGCCGAGGTGGTCCACATCGTGGGCCCGATGTGGTCCGTGGACGGGCGCCCGGTCGTCGTCCTGTCCGGTGCCTCCGCTCCCGCGGTGGTCCTGGCTCATCTCGCCTCCGTTGTGGTGGCGCCGGGCCCGTGGCCGGTGAGGGTCACGGACGGTGATCTGGTTCTGGACCTCGTGCTGGGCACTGACGGGGCTGTCACGGAGGGAGGCGTGCAAGCGCCCTCGGCCGGACGATGGTGGCGCCGGTGAACGGGGGAGCGAAGGCGGCTGTCGGCGTGGTCCTGGGGGCGGTCATGGTCCCGGTGCTCGTGGTGGTGATGATCCTGGGCGCGGGCGGCAAGGACGGCGCCCAGGGCGCGTGCCCGCCTGCGGAGGACGTGGCCGTGGGCACCCCGGGCAGGACCGTCGCCGGGTACGGCGCGGAGCAGCTGGGCAATGCGGCCGCCATCGTCAGGACGGGGCAGCAGATGGGCATCCCCGCCGAGGGCCTGCTGATCGGCGTCATGACGGCCATGGGGGAATCGGGTCTGAAGAACCTGGCCCACGGCGACGACATCCACGGCGCGACGAACCCTGACGGGTCGCCCACGTGCAGCCTGGGGCTGTTCCAGCAGCAGTGGTGCCTGCCGGGAAGCCCGTGGGGGACGAAGGCCGACGTGACCGACCCGGGAAAGGCCGCCGCGGCGTTCTTCAAGGCGCTCCTGGGTCTCGCGGGCTGGCAGGCCATGGACCCGGACGTGGCCGCGCACAGGGTGCAGGGGAACTACTCACCCGCCGGCTACACCAAGTACATCGGCCCGGCGCAGGCTGTCCTGTCCGCGATCACGGGCGGGAAGATCAGCCCCGGGTCCGGCGGCTGCGCGGCCGAGGCCGCCCTCGTCGGCTCCTCCGGCGCCGGCGATGACTACCCGTGGAAGGGCACGACGCTCAACGCCAACAACCCGGTGACCTCGTTCGCGTACCGGAACTGCACGGACTTCGCCTGGTGGCGGCTCATGCAGGAGCTCGGGCTGCCCCAGCCGGTGAACTCGGCCAAGCTCGGGCTGGGCAACGGGGGCACGTGGGGGTTCGCGTGGGCGCGGCTGGGCTGGACGGTGAGCATGACGCCGAAGGTCGGAGCCATCGTCTGGTACGGGCTCGGCGTCGGCGGGGCCTCATCCACGTACGGGCACGTGGGCGTGGTCAAGGAGATCACCCCGGACGGGAAGGTCATCGAGGAGGGCTACAACTTCGGCTTCCCGCCGAACGGCGCGTACTACACGCGGACCATCGACCCGAAGGCCCCGACCGGCTACCTCTATCCGCCCACTCGGGCGCAGTTCGACCAAGCAGCGTGAGAAGAGGACGTGATGATCAAGAAGAAGGCGACCATGGCGGCTGCGGCCGGCGCGGCGGTGCTCGTGCTGGCCGGGTGCTGGGGCGGGACCCCCACCTCGGACCAGAAGAGCGAGGCTCCTTCTCCGTCCTCATCGGCTTCGGCGTCGCCGTCGTGCATCCTCTCGTGCCAGGACGCGCCCCAGGCGGCGAACACGGGGCCGGCATCTCTGGCCGCTGACCCAAGCTCGGAGAAGGCAGCCGTCGACGCGGCTGCGAAGGTCATGACCGCGTACGCGGACGTTTCCAAGCCCAAAGACGCATGGTTCCAGGCACTGGCGCCGCTGATCACGACGGCCTGGGCTCAGGATGCGCAGTACATCCAGCCCTCGCGCCTCCCGGTGCGCAAGCTCACCACTGGCCCGTCCATGGTGACCGCCACGGTGCCGGACGGGCATCAGGTCCGGGTCAAGTTCGGCACGGACGCGGGGGACTGGGTGGTCATCATGACCCGGGCCTCGGAGGGCGCGCCATGGCTCGCCTCGGACGTCCAGCCCGCGAAGGACGCCCAATGAGCGCCGGCCCAGTGAGCGCCGCGGAGTGGGTGTTCCCTCCCGGGACGTTCGACGTCCCTGCGGAGGCATTCGTGGGCGTGCATCCGGGGGCAGGGACGTCGACGTGGGCGGCACTGCTCGACGGCGCCGATCACGGCCTCATCATGCCGGGCGGGGGAGTGGTGACCGCGGTGTGCCGGGCCACTCCTGCGGCCCTGAACGGGGCGAAGGCTCTGGTGAAGGAGCACGGCGTGACGCGCTTCCGGGCGTTCCTGGTGGTCGCTGATGCGCCGGGGCGCGCTCTTCCCGC
>NZ_DAIUJO010000131.1:0-9029 GCF_036848755.1 Sinomonas sp.
TGATGCGGTAGAGCGGCGGCTGCGCAAGGTACACGTAGCCGTTCTCGATGAGCGGCCGCATGTAGCGGAACAGCAGGGTCATGAGCAGCGTGGTGATGTGCTGGCCGTCGACGTCCGCATCGGCCATGAGGACGATCTTGTGGTACCGCAGCTTCGCGATGTCGAAGTCCTCGCCGATGCCCGTGCCGAACGCCGTGATCATCGACTGGATCTCGGCGTTGCCGAGGGCCTTGTCCAGGCGCGCCCGCTCGACGTTGAGGATCTTGCCGCGGAGCGGGAGGATCGCCTGCGTCTTGGGGTTGCGGCCGCGCTTTGCGGAACCACCGGCCGAGTCACCCTCGACGAGGTAGACCTCGCACTCGGAGGGATCCTTGGATGAGCAGTCCGAGAGCTTCCCTGGCATGCCGAAGGACTCGAGCGGGCTCTTGCGGCGAGCGTTGTCGCGGGCCTTGCGGGCCGCCATGCGAGCCTGCGAAGCCTGGATCGCCTTGCGGATGATGTCCCGGGCCGGTCCCGGATTGCGCTCGAACCAATCCCCGAGCTGATCGGTGACGACGCGCTGGACGAAGCCCTTCGCCTCGGAGTTGCCGAGCTTGGTCTTCGTCTGGCCCTCGAACTGCGGCTCGGCGAGCTTGATGCTGATGACGGCGGTCAGGCCCTCGCGGACGTCGTCGCCCGTGAGGTTGTCCTCCTTTTCCTTGAGGATGCCCTTCTCGCGCGCGTAGCGGTTCACGAGGGACGTCATCGCCGCGCGGAAGCCTTCCTCGTGCGTGCCGCCCTCGTGGGTGTTGATCGTGTTCGCGTAGGTGTGCACCGACTCGGCGTACGCGGTGGTCCACTGCATCGCGACCTCGAGGGCCATCCGACGCTCGGTGTCCGTGCTGTCGAACGCGATGACCTCTTCGTGGATCACCTCGATCTTCTTCGAGGAGTTGAGGTGCTGGACATAGTCGAGGAGGCCGTCGTCGTACTTGTAGTCGACGGTTCGCGGCTCCGGAGCGTGCTCCGCCTCGTCCGCGAGCTCCTCCTCGTCGACCTGCGCCGTGCGCTCGTCGGTGAGGGTGATGCGCAGGCCCTTGTTGAGGAAGGCCATCTGCTGGAAGCGTGCCCTGAGCGTCTCGAAGTCGAATTCGACGCTGTCGAAGATCGACGGGTCCGGGTAGAACGTCTGGATCGTGCCGGTCGCGTCCGTCGCCTCGCCCTGCTCGAGGCCACCCACGGGGTGCCCGCCGTCGCGGAACGACATCCTCCATACGTGGCCCTGCCGGCGCACTTCGGTGTCGACCCGCGTGGAAAGCGCGTTGACAACCGAGATGCCGACGCCGTGCAGGCCGCCCGAGACGGTATACCCGCCGCCGCCGAACTTGCCGCCGGCGTGGAGGATCGTCATGACGACCTCGACGGTCGGCTTGCCCTCTGTCGGGTGGATGTCCACCGGAATGCCGCGCCCGTTGTCCTCCACGCGGACGCCGCCGTCGCGCTGCAGAGTCACCTTGATGTGGTCGCAGTACCCCGCGAGGGCCTCGTCGACCGAGTTGTCGACCACTTCGTACACGAGGTGATGGAGGCCGCGGGGACCAGTCGATCCGATGTACATGCCAGGGCGTTTGCGGACGGCTTCGAGGCCCTCGAGCACTGTGATGCTGCTCGCCCCGTATTCCCTTGGAGCATCCGGCGGGTTGGTCCCAGGCTCGCTCGACGCGTTCGCTGCGCTCTCGTCAGACACAGGCGGTCTCGACCCCTCTTTTGGTAGGCAGGCTTAACGTGTCAATTCTACCGGGTCAGCCGCGCAATCCCGGACACGCGCGGCCTGTCGGTGCCCATGGGAAGCCTTTAGGGGCCGAAATGGCGGCTCCTCAGGCCGCCGACCAAGGGGGAGTGTGCCTCCCGGGCCACGAGAGGCACAGACCGGGATTTCCGGCTCCCGCTGTCAAGAGGCTGGCCCGATTTATCCGTAGGTGTCGCGGGGCCCGCGGCCGCGGACGTGCCGGACTCCCTTTCGCCAGCTCGGGGCCGCTGGGCCGATGACCTGCAGCGTACGGACGACGTCGGGCCCCAGCTCCCGGGAGAACCGGTCCAGGAGCGCCGCGCTGAGCAGGCGGAGCTGGGTCGCCCACGCCGTCGAATCGCATCTCACGCGCAAAGTCGTGTCCTCGAAGCTTTCGGGAGTGCAGTGCGATGCGACCTCCGGGCCCACGAGGTCCGGCCACCGGGCCATGACCGAGCCGATGGCGACGGGGGAGGACCAGCCGCGCTCGGCGACCATGCGCTTGACGACGCTGCCGAGGCCGAGCGGGTCGCGGCCGCCGTAGCCCGGCTCGCCCCTGCGGATGGCGCCGCGCCGCGCTCCAGCAGGGCCGGATCCCGTCGGGGCAAGCGAGCCAGTGGTCCGAGTGCGCACCTCGCCTCTGGCTTCGGCCGCCTGCCGGACCCGGTTGAGGGCCGCTTGGGCCGCATCGACCTCGGGCTGGTCTGCTTCGGCCATCAGGAGCCCCCGCTGCCGGTACGCAAGGCACCCGAGCCTGCGGCGTCGTCGCCCCCCTCGATCCCGCCGGGGACGACGCGGACCCGACGGCCGGAAAGCTCGGCCGGTATGTCGGCGTCGACGGCCGCGGTGACGATGACCTGCTCCGCCCCTGCGACGATTGCGGCGAGGCGTGTTCGGCGCGCGACGTCGAGTTCGGCGAATACGTCGTCGAGGATGAGGACGGGCTCGTCGCCTTCGACGGTCGAATCGTCGAGCATCACGTAGTAGGACGCGAGCCGCAGGGCGAGCGCGAACGACCACGTCTCGCCGTGCGAGGCGAAGCCCTTCGCCGGGGCCTGGCCGAGCAGGAGCTCGAGCTCATCGCGGTGCGGCCCCACGAGCGAGAGGCCCCGTTCGAGTTCGCTCGGCCTCGCTGCCGCAAGCGCCGAGAGGTAGCGGGCGGCGATCTCCTCGACGGGCAGCGTCTCAAGTCCCGCGCCTGCCGAAGCGGACGACGGCGGGTTGACGCTTCCGAGGGTGCCGGGCGGAGCTTCGGCCTCATCATCGGGCACGAAACCCTCAATGGACGAGCGGTAGGCGAGCTGTGCGGCCTTCGATCCGTCGGTCAGCTGGGCGTACGCTGTCGCGACGTGGGGCCGGAGGCGTTCGACGAGGGCGAGCCGCGCGGCAAGCAGTTCCGCGCCGACCTTCGCGAGGTGCTGATCCCAGACATCCAGCGTCGACTCGACAGTGGCTCCCTGCGCGTCGGGAATCCGGCTGCCACGGGAACGAGACGTGCGCACCGACTTGAGGAGGGCGTTGCGCTGCTTCAGGACCCGCTCGTAGTCGGAGCGCGTCCCGGCGTGACGTGGCGCGAGCACCGTGAGCAGCTCGTCCAGGAAACGGCGGCGGGCCGACGGATCGCCCTTGACGAGTGCGAGGTCCTCGGGCGCGAACAGGACCGTCCGGGCTATCCCGAGCAGCTCCCGTGCGCGGCGGGGTGCCCCCCGGTTGATCCTGGCCCGGTTCGCCTTTCCGGGATTGATCTCGAGCTCGAGCTGGGAGCGCTGTGCCCCCCGCACGAATCCCGCCCGCACGATCGCCTGACCTGCGCCGAAACGCACGAGCGGGGCGTCCGAGGAAACCCGGTGGGAAGAGAGTGTGGAGAGCAGGCCGAGGGCCTCCACGACATTCGTCTTGCCGACTCCGTTGGGGCCCACGAGGACAGTCGGCCCCGGCTCGAGGGTGAGGTCGAGCTGCGGATAGCTCCGGAAATCCGTGAGCGAAAGCCGTTCGACGTACACCGGGGCGAGACCGTCCTTTCCCCGACCCTGCTACTTGGCGGGACGGGTCGCGTGGCCACCGAACTGGTGGCGGAGCGCGGAGACCATCTTCATGGCGGGCGAGCTGTCCTCCCGCGACTCGAACCGGGCGAACAGGGCGGCGGTGATCGCCGGCGCGGGAATGGCGTTGGCGATGGCCTCCTCCACGGTCCACCGCCCCTCGCCCGAATCCTCGACGTAGTCGTCGATGTTGTCGAGTCCCGGATCCTCCTCGAGCGCCTTGACCAGGAGGTCGAGGAGCCACGAACGGACGACGGTGCCCTTCTGCCACGCGCGGAAGGTGCCCGGGAGGTCTGTGATGATGTCCTTCGCGGCCAGCAGCTGGTAGCCCTCAGCGTAGGACTGCATGAGGCCGTACTCGATGCCGTTGTGGACCATCTTGGCGTAGTGGCCTGCGCCGATCCCGCCGACGTGGACGAAGCTGTCGGCTCGCTCGCCCTCGGGACGCAGCGCGTCGAAGATCGGCATGGCCGCTTCGACGTCTTCCGCTTCGCCACCGGCCATGAGCCCGTAGCCATTCTGCAGGCCCCAGACGCCGCCGGACACGCCGCAGTCGACGAAACGGATCCCCTTGCCCTTGAGCTCGGCAGCGTGCCGCTGGTCCTCGGTGAAGCGCGAGTTGCCGCCGTCGATCACGAGATCGCCAGCTGAGAGCTTCTCGCCGAGTTCGGTGATGACGGCGTCCGTGACCGGGCCAGCCGGGACCATGACCCAGATGACGCGTGGAGCCGGCAGCGCCGCGACCAGCTCGTCGATGGATGCGACGTCGGCGACATCCTGGTTCCGGTCATAGCCCGTGACCTCGAGACCAGCGCGCCGCGCCCGTTCCCGCATGTTGAAGCCCATTTTGCCGAGGCCGATCAATCCAAAATGCATGGTGTTCCTTTCGACGAGGCGTGGTGGGCACAGGGCCTTGGAAAGTGCGGAGTCGAGGCCTGCAGGCGAAGGCTGCTCAGTTCGGGAGCCGGACGGGCATGACGAGGTACCGGTAGCCGATCTCGTCGTCACCCTCGAGCTCTTTCTGCGCGGTGAGCATCGCAGGCTTCGGTGCGCTCGTGAACGAGAAGCGCACGTAGGGAGCCTCGATGACGCTCAAGCCCTCGATGAGGTAGTGCGGGTTGAAGGCGACCGTGATGTCCTCGCCGGTCAGCTGGGCCTCGAGTTCTTCAGACGCCTGGGCGTCCTCGCCGGTGCCGGCGTCAAGCGCTACGAGGCCGTCCGAGAACGCCAAGCGCACGGGGGTGTTGCGTTCGGCGACGAGGGAGACGCGGCGTACCGCTTCGACGAGTTCCTGCGTCGAGACGATCGCGTGGATAGGCGTGCTCTCCGGGAACAGTGAGCGGATCTTGGGGTAGTCGCCGTCGACGAGGAGCGAAGTGGTGGTGCGGCCGCCGCTTTCGAATCCGATGAGGCGGGAATCGTCATCGGCGAGGGCGATGTTGAGTTCACCCGAGCCTCCGAGGGTCTTTGCCACTTCGTTGAGCGTCTTTGCCTTCACGAGGGCACTCGTCGACACCGATGGGGACGCAGGCTTCCAGGGGATCTCGCGCAGCGCTAGCCGATACCGATCAGTTGCGAGGAGGGTGATGAGTTCGTCTTCGAACTCCATTCGGACGCCCGTGAGGATCGGCAGGGTGTCGTCCTTGCTAGCGGCGATGATCACCTGGGCGACCCCCCGGGCGAAGGCATCCCCTGAGACGGCGCCCGTCAGGGGCGGCAGACCGGGAAGCGGCGGGTACTCGGCCTCCGGCATGGTCGCAAGGTGGAACGAGCTACGTCGGCACGTGAGGGTGACCTTGGAGCCGTCGGTTTCGACGTCGACCGGTGCGGCCGGGAGGCTGCGGCAGATGTCCGCCAACAGGCGGCCGGAGACCAGGATGGTGCCTTCGGCCCCGATCTCCGCGGGAATCTCAAGCCGCGCCGAGGTTTCGTAATCGAAGCTGCTCAGGCTGACGACGCCGTCGTGCGCTTTGAGGAGCAGGCCGGAGAGGACGGGGACCGGAGGTCTCGGGGAGAGGGAACGTGCCGCCCAGCTCACTGCCTCGGTGAGGACATCCCGCTCGACTCGGAACTTCACGGAAGGGTTCCCGCCTTTCAACGATGGGTGAGTGGCCGCCCTGTGCGCACTGGGGACAGCTTAGCCGCAAGATCAGCGGCGCGTTCAACGGTGGTGGGTGCTTTGGGGGCTCCGATGGGCAGGGCGTGCGGGGGCCGGGTTCCTGTTATCTGGGGATCTCAGATTTTTTGGGATTCGTGGTGTTAATAACTGCTGTGGAAACTGTGGAAAACGGCCTTCTGCTCAGCGAAGACGCGGGTCCGGGCTGTTCACGAAGTGTTGAGGGCATGCGGACGGTGCCGTTGGGAGCTGTGGACGGTCAGATTCTTGTCATTTGCTCTCTCCACAGGCGGAGGGCGACTTTTAAGGCCATGCACCGGAGATGTGCACTTAACCTTCCACAGGGTTGTCCACAGGCGCCTGTTAATAAGGAATGACAGGAAAGCTGTTCGGGACCAAAGTCTCTGGACGGGGGCGAGAGTCAGACGCCCCGCTGAGCCTGCCGGATCTTGTTCGTGAGTTCCGTGACCTGATTGAAGATGGCCCGGCGTTCCGCCATCAGCTCCCGGATCTTCCGATCGGCGTGGATGACCGTGGTGTGGTCGCGACCGCCGAGGACCTGGCCGATCTTTGGAAGCGACATGTCCGTGAGCTCGCGGCAGAGGTACATCGCGATCTGGCGTGCTGTCACGAGAGTCCGCGTCCGCGACTTGCTGTTGAGCTCCTCGACCGTGAGCTTGAAGTAGGCCGCCGTCTCCTGGAGGATCTGGTCCGCGGTGATCTCGAGGGCGGAATCGTCCATGATCAGGTCCTTGAGGACCATCTCCGCGAGGGCGACATCGACCGGCTGCTTGTTGAGGCTCGCGAACGCTGTGACACGGATCAGCGCACCCTCGAGTTCCCGGATGTTCGATGCGATCCGCGAGGCGATGTACTCCAGCACATCGTCCGGTGCGTACAGGCCCTCGCTGTTCGCCTTCTTCCGGAGGATCGCGATGCGGGTTTCCAGGTCCGGGGGCTGGATGTCGGTGAGGAGTCCCCACTCGAAGCGGGACTTCATGCGGTCCTCGAAGCCGTGCAACGCCTTGGGCGGCTGGTCGGAGGTGATGACCACCTGCTTGTTGCTGTTGTGGAGGGCGTTGAACGTGTGGAAGAACTCTTCCATCGTCCCCGTACGGCCAGCGAGGAACTGGATGTCGTCGATGAGCAGGAGATCGACGTTGCGATAGGTCGCCTTGAAGCTTGTGCCCTCGTCGTCTCGGATCGAGTTGATGAAGTCGTTCGTGAACTCCTCCGAGTTCACGTAGCGCACCCGGATGCCGGTGTAGAGACGCCGTGCGTAGTGGCCGATCGCATGCAGGAGGTGCGTTTTGCCGAGGCCCGAATCGCCGTAGATGAAGAGCGGGTTGTAGGCCTTCGCGGGAGCTTCGGCGACGGCCACGGCCGCCGCATGGGCGAAGCGATTCGACGCGCCGATGACGAACGTGTCGAACGTGTACTTGGGGTTCAGCCGGCCGAACTCCTGGGAGGTGCTCGGCGGGGTCGGGGCCGGTCGCAGGTCCGGGACTGCTTCGGGCCGTTTCACGGGCTCGAAGATTTCCTCGCGCGCCGGCACCATCTCGGTGTCGACGTCGATCGCGCAGCGGACGTCGTCGGAGAAGACGAGGCGCAGTGCGGTGTCGAGCGGCTCCTTGAGCTGGGTCTGGAGGACTTCGCGGGTCAGCTCGTTGGGGACGGCGACGAGCAGGGTCGATCCGATCAGTCCTTGGGCCTGGGCGAGGACAACGAATCCGCGTTGCCGAGGCGTGACGCGGTCGTCTTCCTCGAGCAAGCGCACGACGCGCCGCCACGAGCTGCCGACCGTGTTGGCCTCGTTGGCCTCCTCAATGCCCATATGCCCTTCTTGCCGCTTTCTGCCGCTGATGGTCACCCCCTTTGTCCACATGGCTGTCCACATGCAGGAGGGGGGTGCATTGAGCAAGCCTAGAGTACGGAGAATCCAGATGAGAACTGGGGAGAGCGCCTCTGTGAATTACACTGGTGGAGTTCACCCTCCGTGCGGCGGCAGCTCGCTGTCCACAGGACCCGAGTGCGTTTCACCACAGCTGGGGATAAAGAACCGAGAGTTTGCTTCGAAGCCTCTTGCGGAGCCCAGCCGAGTGGCTCGACGGCAGGCCGGGCGATGCGTCAGTTTGACGGCCGCACCGCTCCTGCCCTAACGTCGTTAAGTCCTTTGTGTCTGTCTACTGTCCTTGTCGCATGCCCTCGGGCGCCGTCGGAAACCAGCTACCCGCTGGACCGGGGCGACCGGCATGAGGCGCGGCGGGGCGGCAGGCACCGCCTATACCGCGTCCGCCAGAGCCACCCGCGCCCCTTGGGCAGACGCCCCGGAACCACTGGAGTGACCACCGTGAGCAAGCGGACTTTTCAGCCGAACAACCGTCGTCGTGCCAAGAAGCACGGCTTCCGCCTTCGCATGCGCACCCGCGCCGGCCGCGCCATCCTGGCGGCCCGTCGCTCGAAGGGCCGCTCGGAACTCTCGGCCTGACGCCGGGACCGGCTCGGCCTCGGCAGTGACGCTGCTCTAGCGGTCAGGATGCTTCCCGCCCGGCATCGGGTGCGCACGAGCGCCGACTTCTCGCATACCGTACGTTCCGGCGTCCGACAAGGGCGCCGGAACGTCGTGCTGTATGCGGCCCTTTCGGACGACGGCGCTCCCTCGCGCTTCGGCTTCATCGTCTCCAAGGCGGTGGGGAACGCCGTCACGCGGAACCTCGTTAAGAGGAGGCTGAGGGAAGCTGCCGCAGAGACCCTGCGGGACAGGCCAACGGGTGTCGACGTCGTCGTGCGCGCCCTGCCCGCCGCGGCTTCCGCGGATTGGCCCACTCTTCGCGGCGACTACGCGTCCGCGTGGCGCGGGGCGCTGCGCCGGCTTGCGCCGGCACCCGAAGCTAGGGCTTCACATGACAGCGGAACGGAGGTTGGCTGATGGCTGCGGTGAGCGACGCCGCTGGCGCGCCTACGCCCTCCAAGCCTGCGCCCGCCGTCGGCCGCTTTCTCTGGGACCTGCCGAGAAACGTGCTGATTCTGCTGCTCACGGCGTACCGAGCCGTGGTTTCCCCCTTGTACGGGCAGGTGTGCCGGTTCTACCCATCCTGCTCGG
>NZ_DAIUJO010000132.1:0-8917 GCF_036848755.1 Sinomonas sp.
GAAGAGCACGAGGTCCGGGGCGAACCGCAGAAGCCGGTGATCCGGGACAACCGCAAGGTTGACCCGGTCACCGGCGGGGTGCGGCACCCGCAGGATCAGCCCGAGACCGCTCCCGAGAGCGCTCCCGGGACCGGCCCCGCCGGACCGACGAAGGCAGACCTGCCCGAGCATGAGGAGATTCGACCTGTGGACGATGCCCACGACTCGGAGGACGTCCTCGCCCAGGCCGAGCGGATCCTGAGCGAAGCGGAGGGGGTCCAGAACGAGGCTGCCGAGCTTCGCGCCGACCTGCAGCGGCTCCAAGCCGAGTACGTCAACTACCGCAGGCGCGTCGATCGAGATCGGGCCGTCGCGGGGGAGGTTGCCGTGATGGGCGTCCTCTCCTCGATCCTCCCGGTCCTGGACGACATCGACGCGGCGCGGGCCCACGGCGACCTGACGGAGGGTCCCTTCGCGTCCATCGCCGCCAAGCTCGAGGGGATCCTCACGAGCCACGGCCTCGAACGGATCGACGCGACGGGGGTCGAATTCGACCCGAACATCCACGAGGCCCTCATCCAGCAGCAGGGCGAGGGGATCGAGGTCGACACCGTCCAGCAGGTCCTCCGGGCCGGCTATCGGACCGCTTCGCGCGTCCTGCGCGCGGCACAGGTCATCGTCGCCGTCCCGTAGGACGGACGACGGGGCCACGGACGGCGGGGCCACGGACGACGGGGCCACGGACGGCGGGGCCACGGACGGCGGGGCCACGGACGACGGGGGGTGCGCCCCGCCGTCGTCCGCCCCTCCGTTTCGGGTACGGATATCCCCCGTCCCAGGCGTTTCGGGTACGCGTGCTCGTGCAGATCCGTACCCGAAACGAGGATTGGGGGGATTATCTGTACCCGAAGCGATAAGAATGTGATGCAGAGACGAGAAGGAGGCCTCAGTGGCTAGTCAGGATTGGGTGGAGAAGGATTTCTACTCCATTCTGGGCGTGCCCAAGGACGCCTCCGACGCCGACATCAAGAAGGCCTACCGAAAGCTCGCCCGCAAGTACCATCCTGACCAGAACCCGGGCGACGCCGAGGCCGAGAAGAAGTTCAAGGACATCACCGAGGCGAACTCAGTCCTGAGCGACCCCGAGGAACGGCAGCAGTACGACGCGATCCGCGCGATGGGCGGGGCGCGCTTCACGGCTGGAGGCCCGGGCGCGGGGCAGGGAACCGCGGGCTTCGAGGACCTCTTCGGGGGTCTGTTCGGCGGAGGCGCGGGCCGTCATTCCCGCGGGTTCAACACCGGTAACCTCCCGCCCGAGTTCGCCGACCTCTTCGGCGGCTTCAGCACCGGCGGCGGCGGCTTCCAGGCTCCGCCCCAGCGCGGCGCCGACCGCCAGGCGAGCACGACGATCTCCTTCGCGGGCTCCATCCGCGGCACCACGGTGGGCCTTCGCGAGCAGAACGGCGAGGTGATCGAGGTGCGCATCCCCGCAGGCATCCGCGATGGCCAGAAGGTCCGCGTCCGCGGGAAGGGCGCCCCCGGATCGGGCGGTCCCGGCGACCTCATGGTCACGGTGCACGTGACGCCGCACGAATTCTTCACCCGCGAGGGCGACAACATCCGGATCCACGTGCCCGTGAGCTTCGACGAGGCCGCGCTCGGCGCCCAGATCGAGGTCCCCACCCTCGACGGCCGCACGGTGCGGATGAAGGTGCCAGCTGGCACGAACTCGGGAAGGACCCTCCGGGTCAAGGGCCAAGGCGTCAAGACGGCCAAGGGCACAGGAGACCTCTTGGTGACGGTCGACGTCGTCGTGCCGCAGAACCTGTCCAAGGAGGCTGAGGAGGCCGTGCGGGCCTTCGCGGCGGCGACCGCGAAGAACTCCGAGTCCAACCCGCGCTCCGGCTTGGCCGCAAAGGCGAGGCTCTAGACCATGGCCATCGATCCGTACGCTCCGATCTTCGTGATCTCCGTGGCGGCGGAGCTGGCCGAGATGCACCCCCAGACCCTTCGCCAGTACGACCGCATGGGGCTCGTCTCGCCGTCGCGCCAGTCGGGCCGGCAGCGGCGCTATTCGCAGCACGACGTCGAGCTCCTCCGGGAGGTCCAGCGGCTTTCGAAAGACGGTGTCTCCCTCGAGGGCATCCGCCGCATCCTCGAGCTCGAAAATCAGGTCGCCGCGCTCCAGGCACGCGTATCCGAACTCGAGCAGGAAGTCGTCGACGCGCGACGGCGTGGTCCCGACTCCCGCCGCGTCTTCGCCGCTGGCATCGCGGGCGACGTCGTAACCCTCACCCGGGGCCAACGGCCCGAGCAGCGCTCGCAGGCCATCGTCGTCTGGCGCCCACGTCCCTCGACCGGCGCTTCAACGGGACCCGCCCAGTTCTGACGCCGGGGGCACGCGCCCACAGTTCGCCCAACGTTCACCTCGGCCTCGCGGGGAGGGGAGGGCCGGCGTCGTACGGTCGAAGCGTGCCCGACCGCTCGAACCAGGAGGCCCCCGTGCCCACGAACCAGCACCCCGTCGTCCTGCCCGCCGAAGCCCTTGAGGGCCCGGACGCCGAGCTCGTCGATGCGAACATCGACGTCGTCAACGCGATGTACGCAGAGCTTCTCGGCGAGGACGAGATCGCCCTCAACGCCCTGCGCAGCTACTACGTGGACTTCTACCTCACCGAGGCACTCGAGGGCGGGTTCGCCCAGTACGCCGTCAGCGCAGGCGACCGCGAGGACCTCGACCAGCTCGTCCGGGACGGCCTGCGCGAGATGGGCGCGCCCGGGCACCTCGAACTGTTCGAAGCGGCGGCCAAAGCGTTTGACGCACTGAGCGAGGATGACGCCGAGACGTATCTCGTGGGCGAAGGCGAGGCTTCCGCCGCGGTTGCCGCGATGGAAGCGCTCGACGACGAATTCGAGGAGACCCTCGAGGCCGAGGACCTCGTGGCCCTCAACGGCGCCTGGCTCCGCCGGCAGGACGGCCTGCTGGCCCTCGATGATGACGGCATCGAAGACGAGATCGCCCGCCGCGTGGGCCTCGTCCCAGACCTCGAGGAGCGCCGGGCTCAGGTCGAGTTGCTCGCCGACGCCGCGGACGGCGGCTTCGACGACGCGTACGACGACGAGATCGAGAGTGGCGTCGAGGACGTCACCCGGCGCTGACGGTCAGAGAGCGCTGACGGGTCACGCCGCGCTGGCGGTCACACCGCGCTGAATTGGGGGCACGCCTCGTTGGAGCATCCGCGATCCCGCGGGATCCAGCGGTCGCCCTCCTGATTCCAGACAACGTGCCGGTGCTGCCCGCACAGCTCACAGGTGGGGGCGACGTAGCTGCGCTTTTCGTCTTCCGTGTAGCTGCGGAAGTCTGACATGACTCCTCCTCGCTTCGGGGTAACCCAATCTACTCCGGCGGATCCCAACCCGGTACAGGACTTCTACCCGGGGCGGGGGAGCATATCAGAAGCGGGGCATCCATATCAGAATGAGGCCGCCTGCTCGCCACCGGTGCGGGCGGCCTCCCGCGTCCGCCGGTCAGTACCCGGAGGTCCCCGAATTGTCGGAGGAGCCGGACATGCTCGGCGTGCTCGACATCGCCGTGAGCGGAGTCTGGATCATCGATCCGTCGGAGCCCACGACGTACCAGACGCCCGCAACGCCCTGCCCGTGCGCCTGCCCGGGAGCGGTGTCCTTGGAGAAGTAGTAGATGGGCATCCCGTTGATCGTGACCTGCTGCTTGCCGTCGGCGGTGGTGAGGGTGCCGGTCTTGCCTGTGACGCCCTGGAGCATCGGAGCGGTGTCGCTCGTGACGGCTGGCCACAGCGCGGCGCATCCGCCCGTGCACGCGCTCTTCGCCTCGCCGGGCTTGTCGAGCGTGTAGAAGTAGACGGTCATTCCCTTGCCGTCGACGACGATCGTCTGGCCGCCGATCGTCGACGTCTGCAGGGTCAGGGCCGCGGAGGACGACGCGGACGACGCGGACGACGACGGCGAGGTCGACATGGAGGGGGCGCTCGACGTCGTTCCTCCGGCCCCGTAGCCGCTTCCGCTCCCACCCCCGCAGCCGGCGAGGGCGAGGGCGGAAGCCGCTGAGGCAGTCGCGAAGAAGAGAGCTGCTCGCTTGTTCATGATGTGCCCTTCCGTTCTGGGGGCGGCTCACGGCCGCTGACCTGAAGACGACGCCGAGTGCCGTTCGGTTCAAGCGCCACGCGGGTTGGGGCGGGTTGGGTGAGACCGCGTGCTGGGGAGACCGCGTGCTGGGTGAGACCGCGGGTCGGCGAGGGGCCGCGTGCTGGTTCGGGCGAGGACAGAGCGAGGACAATGGGCTGCAGCCCCCGGGCGCGCGATGAACCATTCCGTGGCGCACGTCGTCTTAGGGGCGGAAGCTCCACGGATCGAAGCTCCACGGATCGAAGCTCCGAAGCGGTACCGCAGGCCGGGAGGCAGGATGCCGATGGACGAGGAGGCGGTCGCGGCGATCTACCGCGACCACGGCGCAGCGCTGAGGCGCTTCGCCCGCGGAGCCGTGGGCAGCGATGAACAGGCCGAGGATATCGTGCAGGAAGCGATCGTGCGGGTGTGGCGCCAGGCGCCCGAGGCGACGGCGGGGCTCCGCGCGTACCTCTACCGGACTGTTCGGAACCTCATCGTGGACCAGCACCGCCAGCGCTCCCGGCGCCCGAGGACCGTCCCGGCGCAAGGGGTGGATGGCTTCGACAGGGCCGTCGACGCCGAACGGATCGACGAGCTCTTGGACCGAGTGGTGATGGAGGAGGCACTCATGCGGCTCACCCGGGATCATCGGGAGGCGCTCGTCGCCGTCCACTACCGCGGGCTCAGCGTCCACGAAGCGGCCCTCGAGCTGGGCATCCCTGCGGGGACTGTGAAGTCGCGCTGCTTCTACGCCCTCAAGGCGCTCCGCAGCGCACTCGACGAGTTGGGGGTGGAACGGTGACCCTCGATCATCATGAGGCCCGTCTCGCGCTCGGCGCCTACCTCCTCGGTGCGCTCGACCCGGAGGAGGCGCGCGCGGTCGAAGCGCACGTGGCCACGTGCCGGGACTGCCAGGCCGAGATCGAACAGCTCGAGACGCTGCCTGCGCTCCTCGACTCCGTTCCCTCTGCACGCGCCCAGGCACTCGATCGCGCCGAGGCATTCGACGAAGCCCCTGCCCTGCCCGACGAGGCCCCGGCCCCGCCTGCCCTGCTCGCGAGGGTTCGGGCCCGCCGTCGGGCGCTGCGCCTGGCACTCGCGGGGGCCGCCGCGGCGTCGCTTGCGCTCGGAGTCGCGCTCGGGCCGGTGGTCGCGGGGACGCCGACGGCGCAGCGCCCCCCGACGCCCGCGGTGACGCCATCGCAGACTCCGACGCCTGCGGCGTCCTACTCCCTCACCTCGTCCGACGGCGCCCAGGTCGACCTCGCGCTGGTCCGCAAGGGCTGGGGCACCGAGCTGGACCTCGTGTGCCGGGGGATGCCGTCCGCAGGGGTCTTCAGCGTGTGGATCGTGGCCGACGACGGCGCGCAGGAGCGGGCGGCGAGCTGGAGCTCGACGGGATACGCGGGACGGGCCGTCCTCACCGGCGCGACGTCGTACCAGCTCGCTTCGATCCACGCGATCCAGATCCGGGACGACGCCCAGCACACGGTCGCGAGCGTCACGCTGGGGTGAGCCGAGGGGTCCTCACGACCCGGGCACTCAGGGCCGGGTCCTCACGACCCGGGCACTCACGACCCGGGCACTCACGACCATGCCGTCGGATTGACGGCATGGTCGGGGACGCGGCCTCTCGCCATAGCGATGGCGTTGAGGGCGCTGAGGCGGGACATTTCGGCCCGGACCGAGACGGTCGCACTCCCTATATGCGGCAGGAGGACGGTATTGGGCAGCTCGGCAAGGCGCGGAGCCAGGCGCGGCTCCTCCTCGTAGACGTCGAGGCCCGCACCTGCGATCCGTCCGCTGCGGAGCGCGTCAACGAGAGCGACTTCATCGACCACCGGCCCGCGCGCCGTATTGACGAGGATCGCAGACGGCTTCATCCGTGCGAGGACGCCGGCATCGACGAGGTGGCGGGTGTCCTCGGTGAGGGGGACGTGCAGCGAGAGGAAGTCGCTCGAGGCCACGAGGTCGTCCCACTCGACCTTCCGGACCTTTCCGGCGAACTCTCCGAGCTCCGAGTCCTCGACCATGCGGTCGCCGGGCGGGCGTGGCGCGAAGAGCACGTCCATTCCGAAGCCGAGCGCGCGCTTCGCCGTAGCCCTCGCAATCCTTCCGAACCCGGCCAGGCCGAGCGTGCGGCCCGATACGTCGGTGCCGAGCATGAGTTCTGGCTCCCAGCCGTGAAACCGTCCCTCGCGGACCATCCTGTCCGCCTCGACAACCCTGCGGGCCGTCCCCAGGATGAGCAGCATCGCGATGTCCGCCGTCGCATCCGTGAGGACTCCGGGCGTGTTCCCCACCATGATGCCGCGTTCGGTGGCGGCCGCGACGTCGATGTTGTTGTAGCCGACGGCGAAGTTCGAGACTCCTCTGACCGTCGCCTGGGCGAGCAGGCCTGCGTCGATCCGATCCCGCAGTTGGGTCAGGACGACGTCGTACGTTCCACTCGCGCAGAGAGCCACAAGTTCCGGATAGCTGGGGCTCGCCTCCAGCACCGTCACGTCGGCCGCTGCAGCCAGGAGCGACGGGCCGGGCTCCGGGATCGGCGTGGTCACGAGGATGCGGGGTCGACTCATTGAGCTTCCGTGCCCGAGAGCTCGCGATCGCCCGGGATGACCCAGTCGAAGGCGTTGGCCTTGGACCGTGCGCCCTGCGCCGCCTTGGACCGGTTGGGCTCCCCGAGTTCGGCCAGGAGCTCTTCGGAGAGGCCGACGAGGCCCCCGAACCCGGCTGGGTCGAGCCAAGCCGGACGCGTTGCGAAGAGGAGGTCCTCGCTCGAGGTGTTCCCGCTCGCTCCGGGTGCGAACGGGCAGCCGCCGAGGCCGCCGAGTGCTCCGTCGACGACGGCGGCGCCCGCCGCTGCAGCGGCGAGGGAGTTTGCGACGCCTTGGCCCCACGTGTCGTGCCCGTGGAAGACGATGCGCCGCGCTGGCGTCTCTCCCGCGACGCGGGACACGAGGTCCGTGACCTGGCCGGGGGAGGCTTGGCCGAGGGTGTCGCAGATGACGACGTCGTCGGCGCCGGTTGCCCGCTCGTCGTCGGCGATCCCGAGGACCCGCTCGGGGGCAACCGGTCCGTCGAACGGGCACGTGAACGAGGTGGCGATGCACAGCTGGATGCGTCCGCCGGCGTCCTTCGTCCGGGCAATCGCCTCGGGCATCGCCGCAAGGCTCTGCTCGGTGCTTCGCCCGATGTTCGCCTGATTGTGCGCGTCGGAGGCTGAGAAGCAGTACTGGAGATTGCGGGCGCCGGCGGCGAGGGCCTTCTCGACGTGGCGCGGGGTCGCGACCCAGATCCAGCACCTCTCGAGCTCCTCCGGGGTGAGCCCAGCGACGACGTCGAGGGTGTTGGCCATGGGCGGGACGAGGTCGGGGCGCGCCATGGAGCCGATCTCGAGCTCGGGCACCCCGAGCCGGAGCAGGCTCCGGGCAAGGCGGATCTTGAACTCCGTGGGGAGCAGTTTGCCGGTGAGCTGGAGCCCGTCGCGGAGGGTGACGTCCCGGAGGGCAGGTGCGGGAGGGTTTCCGCGGCTCACAGGAGCGCTCCTTCCGAATGCACGACCGTCTCGATCTGTTCCTCGGTCATCCCGAGGACCTCGGCGAGGACCTCCCTGGTGTGCTCGCCGAGGTCCGGACCCAGAGTGCGGATCGGGAGTGACGTCCCTCCGATGACGGGGACGATGCCGGGGAATCCGACGTTCTCGAGCACTTCCTCGCCCGTGGAGACAGGCAGCCGCTGGATCATGTTCCGTGAGGCGTACTGCTCGTCCCGGCAGATGTCTGCGGCCGTGTAGATGGGGCCGCTGGGCACCCCCGCTTCGTCGAGGATGCGGAGCGCCTCGGCCTGGGTGTGGCGCGCAGTCCAGGCGCCGACGGCGGCGTCGAGCTCCTCGCGGCGCGCCCACCGCGCGTCGTTGCTCGCGAGCTCGGGGTCATCGGCGAGATCCGGGCGTTCGATGGTCCGCATGTACCGCTGGAAGATGGAGTCTCCGTTTCCCGCGACGACGATGCTCGCCCCGTCCTTGCAGACGTAGGCGTTCGACGGCGCGATGCCCTCCATCCGTCCGCCCGTGCGCTCCCGCTTGAGCCCGTAGGCCTCGTAGTCGGGCACGAGGGATTCCATCATCGAGAGCATTGCCTCGTTGAGGGCGACGTCGATGATGCGCTCGCCGAGCGGGACGCCGTCCACGGCGCTGCGGCGCGCTTCGCGCTGGTAGAGCGCCATGACCGATCCGAACGCCGCGTAGAGGCCGGCGATCGAGTCCCCGATCGAGACTCCGACCCGCACGGGTGGCCGGTCGGGGTCCCCGACCAGCTCGCGGAACCCGCCGAGGGCCTCGGCCACGGCGGCGAAACCGGGACGGGGGGACATCGGCCCGGTCTGTCCGAACGCCGAGACCCGCGTGATGATCAGCTCGGGGTTCGCCTCGTTGAGCACGTCCGGGCCGATGCCCCACTTCTCGAGTGTTCCGGGGCGGAAGTTCTCGAGCAGGATGTCGCAGTGCTTCGCGAGGTCGAGGACGAGCCGCCGGCCGGTCTCGGTCTTCAGATCCAGCACGATCGACTTCTTGTTGCGATTGATCGTCCGGAAGAGCATGGACGTCGTCCCGGCCTGGAGGCGCCAGCTCCGAAGCTCGTCTCCAGTGCGCGGGCGCTCGACCTTGATGACCTCGGCGCCGAAGTCGCCCAGCAGGCGCCCGGCGGTGGGCGCGGCGATGTAGTTGCCGAGCTCGAGGACCCGGACTCCGGCGAGTGGGGCGATCGCGTGGTTGTGGTGCATGGTGCTCCCT
>NZ_DAIUJO010000133.1:0-8851 GCF_036848755.1 Sinomonas sp.
CTACTGTGCCCAAGACACCACGCACTCAAATCCATCGGCGCCTGGACCTACCAACGCAAAGGTCCAGACCGTTCCGGTCCGACACAAGCAGAGCAGGCCGGGCTGCTTCAATGGACCTCGCCCCTGGGCCGCAGCTACATCTCCGAACCCACCCTGCCCGAAACCGGGGCTCCCGAACCCGCGCCCGAACCAGAGATGCCCGAACCCGCACTGCGAGAAGCCGGCGTGCCCGCGGCCAGCGTGCTGAAGGCAGCGCCAACCCGAGGCGATCGCGCGGCGGGACGCCCGGGGGCAACAACGGGGTGCGAAGGCGCGCCTTCGGAAGGACATGTAAATGGAGACCGGCCCCCACCGTTCTAGCCGGGACTGTGCGACGAGAACAACGCCGTCCTTTGCTCCGCCGCCCTCCTGGGAAGGCTATGCAGGTGGGAAGGCCATGCAGGTGGAAAGGCTATGCAGGGCTATGCAGCCATTTCCCGGAAGGCTCCCGCGAGCTGTGGGTATCGAAAGGTGAAGCCAGCTTCGCGGAGCACGGCTGGGACTGCGCGCACACTGTCGAGGGCGAGGTCAGGGTTCGTACGCATTACGGCGGCGGCGACGCGCAGGAGGGCGGCGGGTGCTGGAATGCCGACGGGCACCCCAACGTACTCGCGCAGATGCGCCATGAGCTCCCGATTCTGGATCGGGTGGGGCGACGTCGCGTTGACGACGCCGGCGGGCACCTCGACGTGCGACTCGCCGGGAGCCGTCGGCAGCCCAAGGCTGGCACGCGCGGCGCGCACCCAGTCCGCAGCATGGATCCAGCTGAACCACTGCTGGCCGGATCCGAGGGGACCCCCGCCGCCGAGACGCGCGATTGCCGTGAGCCGGTCCAGGAGGGCCGCTTCCCGCGCCAGCACGACGCCGGTCCGAAAGACCGTGAGGTGGTCGGCGTTCGCACCGTCGACGGCGGCCTCCCAAGCCCGAACGACGGCGGCGAGCCCCGGCGCCGAGGCAGGGGGAGGGGTCTGCTCGTCGAACTCGTCTGCCGAGTCGCCGTAGATTCCCACTGCGCTCTGCTGAAGCCACCGGGCCACGGGCCGGCCCCAGGACCGGCTCGCCTCCACGAGCGCCCGAGTGGGCTCGGTCCGCGACGATTCGAGCTTGGCGAGGTTCTCCGGGGTGCCGGGCATGTCGAGACTCACGCCCGCGAGATTGACGACGGCGAGTTCTGACTCCCGACCGAGCCGCTCGCCCCAGGCTCCGGAACTGCGGCCGTCCCATACGAGCTGCTCGTAGGGCGACGGCTGCGCTTTGCGAGTCAGAAGGGCAACGCGCCGTCCGTCGCACACGAGGTCCGCTGCCAGGAGCGTGCCCAGAAAGCCGGTACCGCCTGCAATGACGGTGAGCGCGTCAGAGACGCCACTGCCGTCGCGCGAAGGCGAGGCGAGGCGGTAGAGTCGCGCGCACTGGGCCGGAAAGCCTCGGACGATCGGTTCGCCCGCGGTGAGGCCGAACTGCTGCGACAGCGGACCATCGAGCGTCACGCTCTGGGTGAAGAGGGTCCCGCCGTCGCGCTCCTCGAGGGTCCACTCGATCAGCTGCCTGCCGCCCGGCTGCGGTTGCTCGAGAGCGAGGCGCCGCCCTGCCTCGAAGGCAGTGACCCGGAACGAGGGCGCGGTTCGTCGATGCAACGGTCCGAGCACGCGGTGTGACGGCGCGTAGCGGCCGGCGGCCCCCTCGCGGATCGGGCCCTCAATGGCGGCGAGTCCGACGGCCGGGTTCCACTCCGGCCACCGCTCTACGCTCTCAAGGACGTCCCACAGGTGCTCTGCAGAGAGGCGGAACCATTGCGATGCCGTGCGGTGCCAAGTCACCCGGCCAGTCTAGGCCGTGGGCCCCTCGTCACAGTCTGAAGCCTCGCCGTCGCACACTGCTTCGCAGGTGCCCGAAGATTCGATGGCCGTCGAGATCCGCCGGCAGGCCTCGCGCAGAGCATCCTGCTGCTCGGGTGTCAGCGGATCGAAGACCACGCTGCGGACGAACTCGACGTGCCCCGGTGCCGCCTCGACGATCGCATTGCGTCCCGCCGGGGTGAGGGCGATGTCCTGGCCCCGGCCGTCGTCGGGCGAACAGGAGCGTGCGATCAGTCCCTTGGCCTCCATCCGGCGGAGCAGGTGTGAGAGCCTGCTCCGTCCCCAGCCGAGCATTCGGGCTGCGGTTCCGGACCGGACCATCCCCTGCGGGTCTTCCGAGAGCGTCGCGAGCACGGAGTATTCGGGGCCCGAGAGTCCCGAGTCGCGCAGGAGCTGGCGGTCGACGGCGGGTTGCAGGCTCCAGAGGAGGTGCCGCAAGGCGAGCCAGACCTCGCGCTCACGCGCGTCCAGCCACCGTCGTTCGTTGACGGACTGATCGCCGTCGCCGGACTCCCCAGCGATGGCGGCAGAACCGGCGGACGTGACGTGTGCCTCCATGATGCTGCCCCCAGTTGGTGCAATGAACTTGACGCATCAATCTTATGGGTGTAAAGCTGAATCATCCAAAAGTTGTTGATACGTCAATCAGGAGGAAGCGTGACCAAGATCGCCGTCGTCACGGGCAGCACCCGCGACGGACGCAAGAACCGCCAGGTGGCCGAGTGGGTTGTGGCCCGCGGCCAGCAGAGGGACGACGCCGAATTCGAACTAGTCGACATCGCAGACTACCGGTTGCCCCTGCTCGGCGAGCCGGGGAACGAGCAGGCGCTTGCGTCTGCGAAGGAGTTCTCCGCCCGTATGGACGAGTTCGACGGATTCATCTTCGTGACGCCCGAATACAACCACTCGGTCTCACCGGCGCTCTCCAATGCGTTGAGCTATCTCAAGCCCGAGCTCGCGGACAAGGCGGCGGGCATCGTCGCCTATGGTTCGGCCTTCGGCGCCCGCGCCGTCGAGCATCTCCGGGGCATCCTCTCCGAACTGCAGGTCGCACACGTCCAGAAGACGGGCATGTTCTCGCTCTTCATCGACTTCAAGGACGGCAAGTTCGCGCCAAGCGAGCTCCAGGCCTCCTCGGTGGCCCCCGTCTTCGATCAGGTCGTCCGGTGGGCCCGTGCACTGGAAACAGTGCGTTCCGAGGCCGCTCTCGCCTGATCTCGCTCATCCCCAGCTCGCAGGCGGCGGCTCCGTGGTGGGGTCCGGGGCCGCCCGCGGCGCGGTCCGGTGTGTGGTCCGACCTTCACGCAGGCCTCCGAGTCTGATAGGCAGGGAGCATCTGATCTGCAAGCGGAGGGAGCGGTATGAAGATCGCCTTGACCGGTGGCAGCGGCAAGCTCGGGCACGTGGTCCTGGACCATCTGCGAGCGGCTGGCCACGACGTGTGGAACCTTGACCGGGTCGGTGCCCGCGAACCGGGCTTTATCCAGACCGATCTCACTGACTATGGGCAGGTGATCGACGCGCTCGGCGGCGTCGACGATCGCTACGACGGCATTGACGCAATCGTTCATCTGGGTGCGATCCCGGCCCCTGGCCTCGCTCCCGACTCCGCGACCTTCCGCAACAACATGCTCTCGACGTACAGCATCTTCGAAGCGGCGCGGAAGCTCGGGATCAATCGAATCGTCTACGCGTCGAGCGAGACCGTGCTCGGCCTGCCCTTCGACAACGACCCCCCGTACATCCCAGTGGACGAGGAGTACGAGGCGCGGCCCGAGAGCACCTACTCGCTCGTCAAACACCTTGAGGAGCAGATGGCGCGGCAGATGTGCCGTTGGAATCCGGAGCTGAGCGTTTCCGCCTTCCGCTTCTCCAACGTCATGGTGCCCGAGGATTACGCGCAATTCCCGTCGTACGACGCCGACCCGCGCGGGCGTAAGTGGAACCTGTGGGGCTACATCGACGCGCGCGACGGGGCTCAGGCCGTTGAGAAGGCGCTCGAGGCTGCCCGGCCCGGTTTCGAGGCGTACATCATCGCCGCCGCCGACACTGTCATGAGTCGCTCCTCGGCGTCCTTGGCCGCAGAGGTCTTCCCGAACGTCAAGGTGACGAAGGAACTCGGCGAGCACGAGACGATGCTGGGCATCGAGAAGGCACGTCGGCTCCTCGGCTACGAGCCGCAGCACGGCTGGCGGCAGACGGTGTGACGCCGCCAGGCGGCCCCGGCGATCAGCAGCCCTCGTAGTCGGTGAGGACTTTCACCTTCTCCGCCGAGGCGGAGCCAGGATCGAAGGTGTAGCCAACCCACTCGCTGGCGAGCCGCCGGGCGAGCTCGAGGCCCACGACCCGTTGTCCCATGGTCAGCACTTGGCAGTTGTCGGAGAGCACCGAGCGCTCGACCGAGAACGAGTCGTGGGCCGTCGCTGCCCGGACTCCCTCCACCTTGTTGGCCGCGACCGCAACCCCGATCCCCGTGCCGCAGAACAGGATGGCGCGGTCGGCGAGACCGTCGCGGATCAGCTGACCGGCGGCCAGCCCGACGTACGGGTACGGCTTCGTGAAGTCGTCGTCGCCCCGCTTCACACCGATGTCGATGACCTCGGCAACCCGCCCATCGGCTTTGAGATCGGCCGCAACGGCGTCCTTGTAGTCGACACCGGCCTCGTCGGCGCCGACGATGATTCGCAGTCCTGTCATGACGTGTTTCCTCCTAGATAGCTCTGACGTCCTCACACGGCTCTGACGTGGGAGTCGAAGGCAGCACCCATGGCGGCAAAGACCGCCGCGAGGGATACGGCCCCCGGATCGGGGGTGCCGAGGCTCTTCTCGGCGAGGGGGCGCGCGCGCCCCTTCTGGGGGCGAAGCTCTGCGGTCCCCTGGGCTGCAGCCGCGGCCGCGCCGGCGGCGCTCGCCCACGCTTGGGCCAGCGGGGTACCGCGGACGACGGCGGACCTCAGCTCCGAGGCGAAGGGCAGGAGCGCGTCGACGAGGGTCTTGTCGCCGATTTGGGCGCCGCCCAGCGCGAGGATCCGCTCGGCGAAGGCCTCGACCCCCGTGACGACGGCCTCGTCGTCGGGGACTCGCTCGTCGCCCCAGGCCTGTCCCCAGGCCCGGAGCCCGGCACCCCAGAGGACGCCCGAGGTTCCGCCCGCCTTGTCCGCCCATGCGTCGCCCGCCTCAGCCAGGAGGCTTCCCGCGCCGCTTCCTCGCTCGGCGGCGTCGTGGGCCGCGCTCACGGCCGCGTCCACGCCTCGGACCATGCCTCGCCCATGATCGCCGTCGCCCGCAATCGCGTCGAGGGCTCCGAGGCGTGGCTCGAGCTCGTGCAGCGTCCGCTGGGCTGCTGTGAGGGCCTCGAGACAGGAGCTTGCGTAGCTGCGCGAGGCGTCGGTTGCGGATGACGAGGTTGCAGAGGGCGAGCTCGCTCGAACGGCTGCCCGCCCCTCCTCCTCGGCAGGAGACGGTTCCGGTGCGCTGACGGGGTCTGTGCCCGAAGCACCGACGCTGACGCGGCCCCGGCTAAAGGCCGGCGTCTCGGTCGGCGCGAGCCAGAGCCGTTCGAGTTCGTCGTCGAGCCACATGAGCGTGAGGGAAACCCCCGCCATGTCGAGGCTCGTCACCAGTTCGCCCACCTCGGGAGCCACGGGCTCGAGGCCGTTTTCACGGAGGAGAGGTGCGACCGTGCGCCACAGGACGAAGAGCTCTTCGGCCTTGGTCCTGCCGAGTCCGTTGAGGATGACGGCGACGCGGAAGCCCGCACCGTCAGGACGCTCCTCGAGAACCCGCTCCACGAGCGTCCGCCCCATCTCTTCGGCACTGGGAAGCGGGATGTCGTCGAGTCCCGGCTCGCCGTGGATGCCCAAGCCAAGTCCCATTGTGCCTTCAGGCAAGGAGAAGAGGGCGCGGTCGGCGCCCGGGAACGTGCAGCCGGCGAAGGCCGTTCCGAGGGTGCGGGTGAAGTCGTTTGCCTTGCGGCCGAGCCGCACGACCTCGGACAGGTCGGCGCCCTCCTCGGCGGCGGCTCCCATGACCTTGAATACCGTGAAGTCGCCCGCGATTCCGCGGCGGCGATCACGCTCCGCGGGTGGTGCGCTCGCCACGTCGTCGGTGACGATGACGTTCTCGGCGTCGATTCCTTCGCTGCGCAGCCGTTCTGTCGCAACACCGAAGTTCATGACGTCGCCCGCGTAGTTGCCGTACGCGAAGACGACGCCCGCTCCTGAATGCGCTTCTCGCGCTACCGCCGCGGCCTGCCGGGCCGAAGGCGACGTGAAGATGTTGCCGACGA
This sequence comes from Sinomonas sp., assembly GCF_036848755.1. Lineage (NCBI taxonomy): Bacteria > Bacillati > Actinomycetota > Actinomycetes > Micrococcales > Micrococcaceae > Sinomonas > Sinomonas sp. Next base: position 6,184 of record NZ_DAIUJO010000133.1, read on the forward strand.
CGGCGCCATCCGCGAAGCCTGCTCCGATGAGGCCTGCGAAGGCCGGATAGTGCCCCGAGCCGCCGCCCAGCAGGACGGCGACCTTCGGGCGTCCGGCCCGCGAGCGGCGGACAGCTCCGCCTTCTACCTGCCTGACGAGGGGTGCGTAGAGGTCGCAGAATCCGGCAAGGGCCTCGTCGGCGAAGTCTGCTGGATCGTTCGAAATGTGGGTCATGTCAGTGGATGTGGCTGCCGCCGTTGATGTCCACCGTGGTGCCCGTGAGGTACGAGGCGTCCTCGGAGGAAAGCCACGCGATGAGGGCGGCGATCTCCTCGGTGCTCGCCGTCCGGCCGAGCGGGATGTCGCGGGCGATCGCGGCCTCCTGCTCGTCCGTGCTGCCGACGCGGATGTTCGTGTCGACGGCGCCGGGCGTGATGGCGTTCACCGTGATGCCCGTGGGGGCGATCTCGCGGGCCAGGGCCTTGGTGAATCCGAGGATCGCGGCCTTCGCAGAGGAGTAGGGAACCCGTCCGAAGACGCCGCCGCCCCGCTGCGCGGAGACCGAGGACATGTTGACGATACGGCCCCAGCCTGCCTCGATCATCGCGGGGAGGAAGGCCTTGGTGACGAGGTAGGTGCCCGTCGCGTTGACCGCCATGACCTTGTTCCACAGCGCGAGATCGGTCTCGAGGAACGGAACGGGGGAGGTGATGCCCGCGATGTTCGCGAGCGCCCCGACCACGGGAAGACGGCCGGCTGCGACCTCTGCGCTGACGGCGGCCTGGGCCGCGGCGACGGAAGCCTCGTCGGCGACGTCGACCTCGTGGCCGAAGGCAGGGACGTTGAACTCGTTGGCGACCTCCTGGGCGACCTTCGCCGACTTCTCGCCGTCGAGGTCGAGGATGACGACGCCCCAGCCGTCGCGGGCGAAGCGGCGGGCGGTCGTGAGTCCGATGCCCCGGTCCGAGGTGGCCCCGGTGAGGATTGCGGTGCGCTGAGTAGTGCTCGTAGTGCTCATGGCGGTGCTTCTTTCTTGCTGGTGGTCGGGCTAGATGAGGGCCGTGATGAGTTCGGCTGCCTTGGCAGCGGCCGCGGGACGTTCGCTGTGCTCGACGTCGCGGGTCTCGAGTTCGAGCGTGAAGTGGCCGGTGTAGCCGAGCTCCCGGAGCGCGGCGAGGCCTTCCTCGAAGCCGACTTCTCCGGCACCGATGCTCCGGTGGATGTCTCCGGGGACGGCGTCGCGGAGGTGGACGTGGGCGATGCGGCTGCCAAGGGCGCGTCCGGCCTGCCCGAAGTCGCCGCCGGAGGCGACGGCATGGCTCGAGTCGAGGACGTGCCGGACCCGAGTCCCATCGAGACGTTCCGCGAGGGCGAGGGCCCGCTCGAGGTTCCAGCAGAGGCGGAGGGCGTGGAGGGACTCCGTCCACAGCGCAAGCCCGCGTTCGGCGGCTGCCTCGCCGGCGGACGCGAGTTCGGAGGCTACGAGGTCGAGATCCTCCTCCAGCGTGCGGACGGGTCGGTGGTCCAGAGCGCCGCACGGAAGAACGAGCGCCTCCGCGCCGACGGCCTCGGCGAGGTCGAGCAGACGGTCAAGATGCTCCCGTCGGTCCGTCACAGCCTGGCCTTCCGATGGGACATTGAGGTCTCCGATGTCGCCGTTGACCGAGCGCACGCGAAGCCCACTCTCTGCCATGTCCTCGGACACCGCGGCGACCGCCGCCCGATCCAAGGTGTACGGCACGTGGTCGCAGACTCCCGGCAGGGCGCCGAGGTCGATCTCCTTGAAGCCGAGCGCGGACATCGTGCTGAGCGCGGTCGGGAGATCTTGGTGGCGGAAGCTGATGGAGGAGCATCCAAGCCGGGAGTGGAACATCGTCGTGGCCTTCCGGGCAGATTGCGGGGGTGACGAGGAGTGACCTGCACCACGGTAGTGGAGTCGACTGTTAACAGTCAACTCTCTAGGTTGACGGTTGACAACACGATGTGGGCGAGAGCACACTGGAGAGCACGTCAACTGTCGACAGACGTATTTCCCCGGCAACCGCCTGCAGGAAAGCCAGTCGATTTGTGGAAGGAACACTCATGAGCAACGAGGCTCTGGCCCTCCGGGGGCCCATTCACGGGACCCCGGACGCCCGCCGGGTGGCGATCGGCTCCTCCGTGGGGGCCGTCATCGAAACCTACGACTTCATCGGCTTCGGCACTGCCGCAGCCCTCTATTTCGGCAAGGCCTTCTTCCCTGGAGCGGATGCGCTCACCGGAACCCTCGCCTCCTTCGCCACCCTCGGTGTCGGCTTCGCTGCGCGTCCCCTCGGCGGCTTCATCGGAGGCCACCTCGGCGACCGACTCGGCCGCAAGCCTGTGCTCGTCGCGTCGCTCATCTTCATGGGCCTCGCCACGTTCGCCATCGGCCTCCTGCCCACCTATGCGCAGGTCGGCCTGCTCGCTCCGGCACTGCTCGTGACGGTCCGCATCATCCAGGGCGTCGCGTTCGGCGCCGAATGGGGCGGTGCGATCCTCATGGCTTACGAGCACGCCCCGTGGAGGCGGAAGGGCAAGTTCACGGGTATGGTCCAGTCGGGCTTCCCGGTCGGGCTGCTTCTCGCCAACCTCGTCTTCCTTGTCAGCGTCCATCTCGGCGGAACCTGGGCCTGGCGGGTCCCGTTCCTTGCGAGCATCGTGCTCGTC
>NZ_DAIUJO010000134.1:0-8840 GCF_036848755.1 Sinomonas sp.
AACGGTGCGGGCCCTCATCCCGGAGGCCCTCAAGGCTCTGGCCGGGCAGAAGTAGGCTTACCGGGCCAGAAAGGGCGTTCACCCGCGCAAGGAATTCACGCTGCCGGGGCAGCGGGAAGAACATGTGGCCGCCGTCGAAGACCTCGAATTCGGACCCCGCAATTCCTGCCTGCAGCCGCTCGGCGCGATTCACCGGCATGGTTGGGTCGCGTCGAGCGTGCATGATGAGCGTCGGGACGTGGACGCGTGATAGCTGGGCGGTCCCGTCCTAGCCGGTGGCGGCTTGGCGTTGCCGAAGGTGCGCGTACGGGGGCTGTGGGGCGAGCCTTCTCAGGCCCCGGAGCCCGATGAGGAGGCCAACGAGCCGCATCGGCAGGGACATTCTGAGGTGACCGGTGCCCGCTGCGGACGTGCTCACGAGGACGAGCTTGCGCACCCGCGCGGGGTGGTCTGCGGCAATTTCCAGCGCGATCCGGCCGCCCATTGAGATCCCGACGATGTCGGTCTGCTCGATCCCCAGCGCACCCATGAGGCCGAGCGCGTCGAGTGCCATCATCTGGATGGAGTAGGGGATATCAGGCTTGTCGCTCCGCCCGGAGCCGCGGTTGTCGAAGGCGATGACCCCGTGGGCGGCCAGCCCCGCCACCAACTCCCTGTGCAGGGGGACCGACGCGCCCAGCGCGCCGATGAGGAGGAGCGGGAAGCCGCTCCCGTGAACCTCGTAGTAGAGGGCTACGCCTCGTACGTGGGCTATGGGCACGCCTTCATCGCTCTTTCGGCACCGGCTCGAGCCACGACCACGCGCCGCAGTTCGGGCACCGAGTGAATTTGCTCCCCATCCTGTGGGGCGCCACCGTTGCGGCCAGCGGGCTCAACGGAATCGTCGCGTCGCATCTTGTGCAGTGATAGTCGTACCGGCTCGTTGCCCTGCGCTGAATGACGTAGGAGACGGCGAGCCCGAGAACGACGACGGCGAGCGGCACGAGCAGATGCACGTGACCAGTGTATGGGTGCCCCGGCTGTGCGCAGCCTCAGCGACTCGGCAGGCACTTACCGCCCGGCGGTCCCTGCCGATAGTCGGCACCGTGACCGTGCAGGACCGCGAAGCAACCGCCCCGAGAATTGTCGAGGCCTACGACTTCCGGCGTCCCACGACCCTTGCCCGCGAGCACAGCCGCATCCTCGAGGCCGGCTTCGAGAGCTTCTCGCGGCAATGGGGCACGCAGCTGACGGCAAAGGTCCGCGCCAAATCCACGGTCACCGTGGAATCGGTCGTCATGCAGACCTACGACGAATATGTCGCGACGCTGCCGGCGACGACGTCGATGGTGCTCTGCGCCGTCGAGGGCACTGCAGCCAAGGCGGTCCTCCAGTTCCCGACGCCGGCCGCGCTCGGCTGGGTGGCGCGCATGCTCGGGGGCCACAGCGACAAGACAGGCCTCGAGCGCAAGTTCACCCCGCTCGAATACGCCCTCATCAAGAGCCTCGTCGACGAAGGCCTCGAAGTCCTCGCCTATTCGCTAGGCGGTCTGCTTCCGCCGACCTCCCGGGTTGAGGCGATCCAGTACAACTCGCAGTTCGCGCAGGCCGCCGCGACCACGGACCTCATGATCGTCGTGGCCTTCACGGTCCTGGTCGGCGACTCGACGGCCGCCGTCACCCTCGCGATCCCCGCCGACGCCCTCCTTCCGCAGCTCGGCGCGGTCAACCCGATGGCGAGCAGCGCGAACGCCCACGAGCTCGTCGGCGACCAGATCGCCGAGGTGCCGATCGAGGTCGCCGTCCGGCTCGAGCCCGCCGCGGTCACTCCGGCCCAGGTGCTCAACCTTTCAGTCGGGGACACGCTTGCCCTCCCGCATCCCGAGCACCACCCGTTCCACGTCGCAGTCGGCGGAAAGAACCTCGCACAGGCGATGGTCGTGCGGAAAGGCTCCCGGGTTGCCGCCCGCATCGTCCCGTCGACGAGAACCGCGCCCGCATCCACTGAGGAGAAGCACCGTTGAGCAGTCTGGCCCTCCACGCCGCCGCCGCAGATCGTCTCGCCGCCTCGCTCCCGGTTCCCGGGCTCGCGGTCACCGGCACGGTAGCCGCCGGCCTAGCGGCCGCGCACGCGGCGCACGCGATCTCGGCGTCGTTCGTGGGCGCGCTCACGGCGGACTTCGCGCTCGCCCTGGCCGCCACCGACTTTGTCGCGGAGGCCGGCGGGGGGCCCGGGGCGCAGACGACGGCGGTGCTGCGGCCCGCGTTCGAACGAGCCGCGGAGGCGCTGCAGGGAGGTGTGCTCTCGGAGCTGTCCGAGGGTGACGCGACGGGACTCTTCGCGGATCCGGAGACCGCGGTGTACGAGATCTCCGACGGGGCAGCGCCGTTCGGATGGTTCGCGGTCCGCGTGCACGACGACGGCGCCGAGGCCTCGGCTCCCGCCGACACGTCCGCCTTCGTGTCCCGGCTCGGCCGGATCCACGACGTCGAGATGGCGCTCACCGTGGAGATCGGCCGCACGCGGATGAGCATCCGGGACGCGCTCTCCATGGAGCCCGGCAAGGTCATCGAGCTCGACCGCTCCGCGGGAGCGCCCGTGGACGTGCTGCTCAACGGGCGGAAGATCGCACTCGGGGAGGTCGTCGTCGTCGACCAGGACTACGGAGTGCGCATCACGCGCATCCTCGACGTCGCCGAGGCGCCCCGCTGAATGGACTCCCTCATCCTGGGCCTACGGGTCCTCGTCTCGCTCGGCGCCGTGCTGGGGCTCATGTGGCTCCTGCACCGGCGCCTTCGCCGTGGAAGCGGCCCAGCGAAGGCGAAGGCGCTCACGGTCGTGTCGCGTCAGACCGTGGGGCCCAAGGCGTCCGTTGTCCTGGTGGACACAGACGGGAGGCGATTCCTGCTCGGGGTCACCGAGCACGGCATCAGTGTGCTGCACAGCGGCGAGAGTCCCGCGCCGGAACCCCTCGTCATCACGGAGTCGGCCGCGCCGCTCACGCGCCGCGCGGCACTTCGAGGCTCGCGGCACGAAGTCGGCGGCGGCGCCTTCGACCGCGAGCTGCGGCGCCAGCTCGGCGCGGGAAGTGCCCCAGTGCAGCCGCTCGCGGGCTCTGCCCTCGACCCGGCGACATGGCGGACGGCCCTCGCCGTGTTCCGCTCCGGTCGCAGGCCGTGAGGCACAGCGGCCTCGCCATGAGGGCCGGCCGGACCGCCGTCGTCGTCCTCCTGGCGGCGGTGACGGTCTACGCCGTGCTGCTCCTTGCCTCCTCTGCGGGCCACGCGGCGGTCCCGCATGCCCCGCTCAGCCCCACCGACCCCGTGGGGCCCACAGCACCGACCGCGCCGGCAACGCCGTCGCCCGCCCCCACCGCAACGGGAACGGGAACGCTCAACCTCCAGATCAACGCGCCGGACAACGGGCCGTCGTCGGCCGTCGTCACGCTCATCGGGATCACGCTGCTCTCGGTCGCCCCGGCGCTCCTGCTCATGATGACCTCGTTCACGAAGATCTTCGTGGTGCTGGCCATGACCCGGAACGCGCTCGGGCTGCAGTCCGTCCCTCCCAACCAGGTGATTGCGGGCCTCGCGCTCTTCCTCTCGCTGTTCATCATGTGGCCTGTGGTGAGCGACATCAACACGCACGCCGTCCAGCCGTACCTCAACGGGCACCTCGACTTCGCGGGCGCGTTCAACGCCGCGACCGGGCCGCTGTCGAAGTTCATGCTCGCGCACACGCGGCAGGAGGACATCGCGCTCATGACGCGCGCGGCCGGCCAGCCCAACCCGGCATCGCCCTCCGCCACCCCGCTCCAGACGCTCATCCCCGCGTTCATGATCTCGGAGCTCCGAGCGGCGTTCATCATCGGCTTTGTCATCTTCGTGCCGTTCCTCATCATCGACCTCGTCGTCTCCGCCGCGCTCATGTCGATGGGCATGATGATGCTCCCGCCGGTCATGATCTCGCTGCCGTTCAAGATCCTGCTCTTCGTCCTCGTGGATGGCTGGGACCTCATCATCACGTCGCTCATCCAGAGCTATCAGGGAGGCTGAGCGTGAACACCGCCGCGGTCCTCGACATCTGCCTCCAGGCGCTCATCGCCGCCGCCAAGCTCGCCGCGCCCGTGCTGGTGACGAGCCTCGTCGTGGGGCTCGCGATCTCGCTCGTCCAATCGATCACCCAGCTCCAGGAGGCCACGCTCTCGTTCGTGCCCAAGGCCGTCGCGGTCGCCATCGCCCTCGTGGTGTGCGGGCAGTGGATGATCTCCGAGATGGTCAGCTTCACGAACGACCTGTTCGCCCGGATCCCGTCCCTCCTCCATTCCCCGTGACACGGGAAGCGACGCGATGAACATCCCCATCGACCAGGCCTGGATCGAGGCGGTCGTCCTCGCCGCCGTCCGCATGACCGCGTTCCTCTTCATCGCGCCGCCGTTCTCCCACAACGCGTTCCCGGCACAGATCAAGGCGATGCTCGGCGTCGGCCTCGGGCTCGCCGTCGCGGCCCGCGCGCACGCCGGGTACGGGGCCCGGGACACGGCCGGCTTCGTCACCGGGCTCGTGCTCGAGCTCGTCACCGGCCTTGCGCTCGGCTTCCTCGTGTACCTCGTGTTCGCGGCCATCCAGTCGGCGGGCTCGCTGATCGACCTCGGGGGCGGCTTCCAGATGGCGCAGGGGTACGACCCCCAGAGCCTCGTCAACGGCGCCCAGTTCACTCGGCTGCTCCAGATGGCCGCGCTCGCGCTCCTCTTCTCCTCGGACGGCTACCAGCTCGTACTCGGCGGCCTCACCGGCTCCTTCTCCGCGCTTCCGCTCGCGGGCGGCCTCGACCTCTCCCACCCGGTGCAGGCAATGACCGCCGCCGCCACCGGGATGTTCGTCTCCGCCCTCCAGATCGCGGGGCCGCTCATGGTCGTCCTGTTCCTCGCGGACCTAGGCCTGGGCCTGCTCACGCGGGTCGCACCCGCCCTCAACGCGTTCCAGATGGGGTTCCCGCTCAAGGTCCTCATCACCCTGAGCCTTGCGGGCATCCTGTTCCTCGGGCTCCCGAGCATCGTCTCTTCCCTGGTCCAGCAGGCCGTGAACACGGTCCTGGGGGTCGGCTGATGGCCGACGCCCAGCAGCGCACCGAGAAGGCCACCGACAAGCGGCTCCGCGAGGTCCGGTCCAAGGGCCAGCTCTCGCGCTCGCAGGACCTGACAGCGTGGCTCGCCGTCGGCGCGGGCGGCGTCATGCTGCCGTCCACGATCGACGCGGCCTCGAAGGCCGGGACAGCGCAGCTGTTCACGGTCGCGTCGGTCATTTCGAGCCCGGACCCGGGCAAAGCCCAGCAGGCGCTCGCGGACGGTCTCGGCTCGATGGCCGCGACGCTCGGGCCGCTCGTGGCCGTCGTCTTCCTCGCCGTGCTCCTCGGTTCCGCCGGCCAAGGCGGCGTCCACCCGAAGCGCCTCGCGCCGTCGTTCGAGCACTTCAACGTCGCGGCGGGGCTCAGGCGAATGTTCGGCATGCAGGCGCTCTGGGGCGGAGTCAAGGCTCTCGCGAAGACCGTCGTCGTCGGGTTGGTGCTGTGGACGGTCGTGCAGGGGCTCCTCCCTGTGCTCATGTCGGCGGGCGGCCTGCCGATCTCAGGGGTCCTTGCCGCCGCGAACGGGGGCGCGGCGTCGCTCATCCGATTCGCCGTCGCAGCCGGGCTTGCGCTCGCCGCGGCGGACGTGATCGTCGTCGTCCGCCGGAACCGCACCAAGACCCGCATGACCAAGCGCGAGGTCAAGGACGAGAACAAGAACAGCGAGGGCGATCCGCTCATCCGGTCCCAGCGCCGCTCGCGCCAGCTCGCGATGTCCCGCAACCGCATGATTGCCGCCGTCGCCGGGGCCGACGTCGTCCTCGTCAACCCCACGCATGTGGCCGTTGCGCTCAAGTACGAGCCGGGGAAGTCGGCCCCGCGGATCGTCGCCAAGGGCGCAGGCACCGTTGCCGCGCGGATCCGGGAGGAGGCCGAGAAGGAGCGGGTCCCGATGGTGCGGGACGTTCCGCTCGCACGCGCCCTGCACTCCGCCTGCGACCTCGGCCAGGAGATCCCCGTCGAGTTCTACACCGCCGTCGCGGGGGTGCTCGCGTTCGTCATGTCGCTCAAGGCGCGCGGCGCGTCGGCCGGCGGCCTCCACGTCATCCCGTCTCAAGCCGCCCGGCCGCCCAGGCTGAAAGGAACGCAAGCGTGAACCGAAACCTCGCCCGACTCGCCGTCCCGGTCGGCATCGTGGGCATTGTGCTGCTCCTCGTCGTGCCCGTCCCGGCGCCGCTGCTCGATGTCCTGATCGTGTGCAACGTGCTGCTCGCGCTCGTGATCCTGCTGACGAGCATGTTCGTGAAGAAGCCGCTCGACTTCTCGGTCTTCCCCTCGCTCCTGCTCGTCGCGACACTGTTCCGACTCGGCCTCAACGTGGCCTCGACGCGGCTCGTGCTGGGCCAGGGCTACGCCGGTCAGGTGATCGAGGCGTTCGGCAAGGTCACGGTGGGCGGCTCGCTCATCATCGGCGCGGTCGTGTTCGTGATCCTCGTCGTCATCCAGTTCGTCGTCGTGACGAAGGGAGCCGAGCGCGTGGCCGAGGTGGGGGCGCGCTTCACCCTCGACGCGATGCCCGGCAAGCAGATGGCGATCGACGCCGACCTCAACGCAGGGCTCATCACGGACGTGGTCGCCCGGCAGCGCCGCGCCGAGGTTTCCGCGGAGGCGGACTTCTACGGTGCGATGGACGGCGCGTCGAAGTTCGTCAAGGGCGACGCGATTGCCGGCATCGTCATCATCATCGTCAATATCGTGGGCGGCCTCGGGGTGGGCATGCTGCAGCGCGGCCTCTCGATCACCGATGCGCTCAACACGTACAGCCTCCTCACGATGGGCGACGGCCTGGTCTCCCAGATCCCCGCGCTGCTCATGGCCGTGTCGACGGGCATGATCGTCACGCGTTCGAACGCCGAGGCGGATCTCGGCCAGGCCGCGTCGACCCAGCTTTCGCAGTCCAGGACCGCCCTCCTCATCGCTGGCCTCGCCGCCGTCGTCATGGCGCTCATGCCGGGGATGCCGCCCCTCCCGTTTCTGGGAGTGGGGACAGCGCTCATCATCGCCTCCCGGCGCATACGGCCGTCCCAGGACGGAGAGGGTGCTGCCGCCCTCGCCGGCGGGGCGGCTGGCTCCGAGGCCGAACAGGACCCGACGCAACGACTCATGGAGGAGATGCGCGTGCATCCCCTCGAGATCCTGCTGGCGACCGACCTCGTGGACCTCGTCGGCGGCTCGGCCGACGATCTCCTCGCTCGCGTCAAGTCGCTGCGCCACAAGATCGCGATGGATCTCGGCGTCGTGATCCCGCCGGTGCGGACCCGTGACTCGGTCGAACTCCCGCCCTCGACCTACGCGATCCGGATCGCGGGCGTCGAGGCGGGGCGCGGGACCGCGCCGTCGGGCAAGCTCCTCGCCCTCGGCGACTTCCTCGACGCCTTGCCGGGCGCGGCCGTCGTCGAACCCGTCTTCGGGCTGGCGGGCAAATGGATCCCGGCCGAGATGCGGCACAGCGCCGAGCTCACCGGCGCCACAGTGATCGACCGCGTGAGCGTGCTCATCACCCACCTCTCCTCGATCGTGACGGCCAACGCGGCCCGCCTGCTCTCGCGTGAGGACGTCAGGGTGCTCACGGAGGGCGTCAAGGCCACGAGCCCGGCCGCCGTCGAGGAGCTCACGCCCGGCCTGCTCTCCCTGGCCGAGATCCATCGCGTGCTCCAAGGCCTCCTGGCCGAACAGGTGCCGATCAACGATCTCACGCGGATCTACGAGGCGCTCACGCTCCGGGCCAAGGCCTCCACCGACGCGGAGGGGCTCATCGAATGCGCCAGACTCGCGATCGGGCCGGCCCTCGTGCAGCGGCTCATGGACGGGGACCGGCTCACGGTCATCACCATCGAGCCGGTCCTCGAGCAGAGCCTCGTCCAGGATCTCCGGCCAGCCGAGGGGGGAACCCAGCTCGTGATGGAGCAGGCGAAGCTCGACGCGATCATGACGTCCCTCAGCTCGGCCGTCGCTGCCGCGGAGTCCGCGGGGAAGGCTCCGGCCCTCGTGTGCGCGCCGATGCTGCGGCCTGCCCTCCGGAAGCTCGTTCCGCTGCCGCCCTCGGGGGTTCCCGTGCTCTCGTACGCCGAGGTCACCTCCACGTCCGTGAACATCGAGACGATCGGGGTGGTGCGGCTTGGCGCCGCAACAGTATCTGCTTAGGGGGTCGAGCCTCGAGGACGTGGCCCGTCAGGCCGTTGAGCTGTACGGCCGGGAGGCCCGGATCGTGAGCGCAGACAGGGTCCTGGATGGTGGCCTCGGAGGACTGCTGGGCCGGCGTCATGTCGAGGCGACGGTGGTGGTCCCCGAGGCCGCGGCGACAATCCTGCCCCCCGTGGAACCCGCGCTTCCGCACGCCTTGGGCGCCAGAGCCGGGATCGCGGCGCTGCTCGACGACGCCGATGCCTTCGAGGACAGGCTGCACAGTGCCGCGGCCCGCCCCGCAGGTTCGCCGCCCGTCTCCACGGAGGCCGCGGACTTCGACGCGCTCCTTGAGCGGTTGCGCAGCGAGATGGACGCACCTGAGGAACGGGTCCCGGTGCTGCTCGACGGTCCGGGAGACCTCGTGCTCGTCATCGGACCAGGCGACACGCCGTTCAGCGTCGTGCGATCGATGGCCGCTGGGCGGTCTGAAGCGTATTCGCCCGTGAGCGCGGGGGGCCCGCCCGGCGAGCAGTCCGTGCCGGAGGGGCCGCATCTCGCGGACTTCCGCGACGCGACCGCCGCTCGGGCCCACGGGGTCGAGTCGGCC
>NZ_DAIUJO010000135.1:0-8760 GCF_036848755.1 Sinomonas sp.
GACCCCGGCATGCAGCACCGCGACCGATCGATGTCCTTAGTCGCTTGGAACGGAGGCGGCGGGAGACGCGATGCAGGTGGCGAGGGTATCGGATCCGGCGAGTGATGCGGTGTCGTTCACGCTGCTCGACGGGAACGGCGTCGTGGCGCGGCTGAACGCTAGCTGCGGTGTCTGGCGGAGACCGCGGACGCGGGACACCCACGGCTCGAGGACCGCCATCCGCGGCGAGCCCGAGTTCGAACACCGAGCGCGCCGAACCCTCGAACAGATCAGTCGCCGCTTGAGAGCAATAGGAGCATTCACCTTTGCCGGAAGCCACCCCTGGCAGCGTCCCGAAGAGCGAGGAGGGCTGCCAGCGCAAGACCCTCGCCGACAGTCGCAGCCGGGGGCCGCGCGGTCACGACAGCCCCCGGCCTTGAGCGGCTCCAGCGCCTGCTGGACGGCGATGGCCGTGTTCAAGCCCCCGGGGTGACGCGGCTGCGGGCCTCTGGCGGGACCCGGCCCGGGCTGGAGCGGTGGATGGGGCCGAATCATCCGCTGGTGCTGCTAGCCTTCCGGGCATGGCCGAGAGCAGGATGACCGAGAGTGCCGGCGAGCACTGGGTGTGCGCCGTCCTGGCCCGCATCGGGTGGGCCCCGGCGCTGGTCCGCGACGCGCTCGAGCGCACCGACATCCTGGCCGTCCAGACCGAAGCCGGTGCCCGCCGGACCATAGAGGTCCAGGTCAAGACGGCCAGCCCCAGCGAACGGCCCAACTGGCTCCTGGGCCCCAGAGCACAGCAGGCCGCACTGTCCCGGCACGAGTGGTTCGCCCTGGTCGCCCTCCAGGACAGCCCTGCCCTGGCGCCGCGGACGTTCGTCGTGCCCCGCGACCACGTCGCAGCCGCAGCCTGGATCCACCGCCAGGACTGGCTCACAGACCCGGGAGCACCGGCCGGGAGGCGGAGGACCAGCGCCGCCCAGGCACGCGTCCAGGCCGAGGTCTTCGAGCGCTACGAGAACTGGTGGGACCTCCTCGGCACGCCCACCGACCAGGTGCCCGTCATGCTTCCGGAACGCTTCCGCGACCTCGCCCTCGACCCACGGGTCGGGCTCCCCGAGGACCACCCCTGGCAGATGGGGCTGCCCGACTGGACATAGGCTCCTGTTGCGAAGCTCGGACCGAGCGCGCTTCGCCCCGAACCCGACAAGACGACACAACCCTTCCACCGAATGCCTGCCCTTCGTCCTAGTCTCCTGCGTCCCCCTCCAGCTCGCCCAGGAGCGTTTCGGCGGCGCGCAGAGCCGCGGACGCGGCGTCGAGCTGTGCCCTGAGTTCGCGGAGGAGGCTCCGTGGCTCGGCGGCGGCCTTGGGGCCGATGAAGTGGCCCCCGCGGGGGCCGCGGGTGGCCACAACGGCGCCGGAGGCCTTCAAGGGCTCGAGTGCCTGTTGGACGGCGCCGTTGGAGGCGCCGCCGAAGCGGCGGCGCAGCTCGCCCATGGTGGGCAGCCTATCGCCCTCGTCGCCGTCGGCGATCAGGGCCTGGACCTGCTCGCGGATCCGGCGGCTCAGGAGAATGGAATCGGTCACGCTACAACATTACCTCTAAAGCACGTCGTGCTTAAAGGGTGACGTAACGATTCTTATCGGCCTTAATTCTAGTCTGCGGGGGAGCGGCATTTCGGTCCATTCACGGTAGCATGGCGGTCATGATCACGACCTCGCTGTCCGACCTGAAGGCGCACCTCTCGGAGTACGCCGAGCGCGCCGAGCGCGAGCACGAGCGCTACACCGTCACCCGAAACGGGCGGCCGGCCGTGGTCATGGTCAGCGCCGACGAGTGGGAGGAAGTCCAGGAGACCATCTTCTGGCTGTCCCAGCCCGGCCAGCGCGAGCGGCTGGCCGAGGCGGCGGCAGACGTCGCCGAGGGCCGGGTGCACGGCGAGGACGACGCGCGCGCCCTCCTGGAGCGAATGCTGGGCCGTCAGTGAGCGGGTACACGCCGCTCCTGACGGAAGCCGCCCTGCGCGCGCTGGCCGGGCTCTCCCCGAGGACCGCCGGGCCGCTGCTGGCCTTCGTCTGCGGCTCCCTCGCCGGGGACCCCCGGCATCGTTCCCACCAGCTGCGCGGGGAACTCGCCGACTGCCGCTCCGCACGGCGCGGCGACTACAGAGTGCTCATCGTCCTCGACGAGGAGTCGCGCACGATGAGCGTGGCGGACATCAGCCCTCGCACCACGGTCTACCGGACAAGCCAACGGTGCGGTTAGCCCCTGCACTCCGGAATCAGGAATCGCCTTCTGGCTCGTCCAAGCCGAACCCCGTTGAAGAGTCCTTTCAGCTCGTCCAGGAGCACTCCCCATTCGGTTCCGAGTGCAAGGAGGTCTCGGACGGACGCCTTGCCGTCAACTCGGCGAAAAGCGAAACCGTCATCCATGGGGGAAGCGCCCGGAGCCTCTGACCCATCTCGTCGTTCCTGCCGGCCCTCGGGCTTCATGCCGTTGCGGGGGCTGGGCCCGACGTGAGGGCCACGGTGCGGAAGCTGCAGTTGCCGCTGGAGGAGTCGGGGGTGTTGGAGGTGCGGGCGGCGACGCGGTAGCGGTTGCAGTAGGACTCGTGGCAGAGGTAGGAGCCGCCTCGCATCACGCGCCCGGCCCCGATCGTGGGGCCCTGCGGATTCTCCCGGGGCGAGTTGCGGTAGTACTTGGGCAGGAACCAGTCGCGGCACCATTCCCAGGTGTTGCCCGCCATTTCATAGAGCCCGTGGCCGTTCGGAGGGAAGGTCTTGACGGGGGCGGTGCCGAGGAAGCCGTCGTCCTCGGTGTTGACGGTCGGGAACGTGCCCTGCCAGATGTTGCAGCGGTGCTGGCCGCCGGGGGTGAGCTCGTCGCCCCAAGCGTAGCGCTTGCCGACGAGGCCGCCGCGGGCGGCGTATTCCCACTGGGCCTCGGTGGGCAGGCGGCGCCCCGCCCACTCGCAGTAGGCCTCGGCATCATGCCAGGACACCTGAACCACGGGATGGTCGGGGACTTCGGTCCAGTGGGAGAGCGTCCCTCGCGGGTGGGCCCAGTCCGCTCCGCGGACGTTGAGCCACCAGGGTGCGCCCGCGGCGGCGCCGACCACGTCGTCGTCGTTCGCCTTGACCAGGAGGTGGAAGACGGCGGAGGTGCCGTAGCGTTCGGCCTCGGTGCGGTAGCCGGTGGCCTCGACGAAGGCTGCGAACATCGCGTTCGTGACTGCCGTGGCGTCGATCCGGAAATCGGGGACTTCGACCTCGTGGACAGGGGTCTCGCCGTCCGAGGGGTAGCCCTCCCCGAACGGGTCTCCCATCTGGAAGAGGGCTCCCGGAACGGCGACATCCTCATGCTGACCGGCGGAGGCGGTGTTCTGCGGCGGGAGGGCCAGAGGGGGGAGGGCAGCACTGCCGGGGCGTTCTGGCATGCAGCAGTCGGGGGTGTGGGCCGATTCTGTCGTCGGGTCCATGGCTCCTTCTCGACGTCTCTGCACTCTTTTTGTCCGACTCTAGCGTCGAGTGGGCGGTGGCTGGCATTGCCGCCGTTGCCCTTGGACTGCAAGGGGCGATGCTGCGCCACCCCGGTCTGCGCGTTCCGGCGATTCTGGCCCCCGTCCGGCAGCTCCGGGCAGCAGGGACTTCCCCCAAATCCAGGAGGGGGTGGCGGGGCGAGCTCGCCCCGCCACCCCCCGAAGATCGCACTGGAGCTCATCCGGAGGCGAGAAGGCCCGAATGCTGTGTCCGCGGCCTCTTCCTCCATTGGCCCTGGTCTCGGTGGGCTGATACAGAAAGGGCGCGGTGCGGTCCGGCGTGCCCGTCACGGCGCTCTCCCCCGGCCTGGGACGGTTTCACTGCTCGTTCTCCTGGGGGAGGAGCAGCGCGAGGAGCCTGAGTGCACGTTCCCTACGGCTGCACCAGAGCGTCCTCATGGCCCATCGAACAAAGGCCAGGAAGACGGGCAGTGAGCGCTCTATCGACTCCATCGCCGCCGGTGCTCTGCCTCGGACCGGCGGCCTGCCGGGCCCGCCCGATGCGGGCTGGACGTTCTGCCAGTCCGTCTCCGATCGCTGCGCCTGCCCTTCATGCGCACTCCCAGACACTCTCGGGCCGACCAATCAAAGGGGGTCAGTGAGTCCGCAGGATGGCGCCCAGCGCCTCGTCCTCGGAAGGCTGGACCGCGTCGTCGCCGACAGCGATTGTCACCGTGCGCACTTCGCCGGTGTAGGGATTGCCCCGGTCGCGGTTGTAGCGTTCGCTGACGGGAGTTCCCCAGTCCAGCCCCACATTGAGGCTCTCGATGAGAGAAAATCCGAACGGGACCGTCCTCTCCAGGCGACCGTGGCCGGTCTCGACTCCGTCAACGAGAACCGTGACGTCACCCCCGCGGCCGAGTCCTCCGCCGTCGTAGTCGAAGCGGACTTCGACAGTGTGCTCCCCCGGCGGCACGACGCCTTCACCGGCGACGTGGGTTTGTTCGACACCCATGTAGTTGTGCACGTAGGTCGGACGTCCACGGTCGACGAAGAGAGCCCAGCCGCCGAAGCGTCCGCCCTGTGCTACCAGGACCCCGTCGCTGTCTTCGCCGTCAGCAACAATGACCGCGGTGACTGTGAAGGAGGCGTTCTTGACGTTCGGGACCGCATCTTCGGGCAGCCGGCGCATCGACGGGACAAGGGTCATCGTGGACGGCGCCAGCTCCCGTCCGCTGAGCTCGGGCAGGAGCCGCTCAAGGAACCGGTCGTCGAGCGGCAGCACATCGTACTTCTCGGCCTCTTCCAAGAACAGGCGCTTGAGCTCCTCCAGCTTCTCGGGGTGCTCTGCGGCGATGTCGCGCGCCTGCGTCCAGTCGGTGGTGGTGTCATAGAGCTCCCAGCGGTCGTCCTCGAATGCATTGAGCTCGATCTGGCCGACTGTCCAAGGGGTGCGGTGCTTGGTGACTGCCGTCCACCCGTCATGGTAGATGCCGCGGTTGCCGTGCATCTCGAAGTACTGCGTGAGGTGCTGCTCGGGTGCATCCGCGCTCCGGAGGCTTTCCAGCATCGACACGCCTTCGATGCGGTCTTGCGCCACCCCGTCGACAGACCTCGGCTGCGGCAGCGCAGCGGCCTCCAGGATCGTCGGGGCGACGTCGATGACGTGGTGCCAGTGATGACGGATGGCTCCGCGGTCGGCGATGCCCGCTGGCCAGTGCACCACTAGCCCGTTGCGCGTGCCGCCGTAGTGGGACGCGACCTGCTTGGCCCACTGGTAGGGGGTGTCCATCGCCAGGGCCCAACCGACGTTGTAGTGGGCGGCCGCGGTGGGGCCGCCGATCTCATCGAAATGCTCCAGGATCCGCTCGGTCGTGTCCGGCAGCCCGTTTAGACGCAGCATCTCATTTAGGGTGCCCTCGATGCCGCCCTCGCAAGAGGCGCCGTTGTCGCCGAGGATGTAGAAGATGAGGGTGTTGTCGAGCTCACCCAGCTCCTCGAGGGCGTCCACCAGGCGGCCTACTTGGGCGTCGGTGTGCTCGGCGAAGGCGGCATAGGTCTCCATGAGCCGTTCGGCGACTCGCTTCTCGTCGGCGTCAAGCTCGTCCCAGTGCGGGGCGCCCTCGGCCCACGGCGCGAGTTCGGCGTCCGACGGCACGATGCCGAGCTCTTTCTGCCGGGCCAGTGTGCGATCTCGCTGCACGTCCCAGCCGTGCGAGAACTCCCCGCGGTACCGGTCGCGCCATGAGCGGGGGACCTGGAAGGGGGCGTGCGTGGCACCGAACGGGAGATAGCAGAACCACGGGCGGCCCGCGTCGAAGTTGCGCACGCCACGGATCCAATTCCTGGCCTGGTTCACGAGATCCTCGGAGAAGTGGTACCCCTCGGCCTCGGTTGCGGGCGGGTCGATGTAGGCAGTGCCCTCGATGAGGTTCGGGACGAACTGGTCGGTTTCCCCGCCGATGAACCCGTAGAACTTCTCGAAGCCCTCATTGGTGGGCCAGTGCGTGAATGGCCCGGCGGGGGTCACCTCGGCGTTCGGGGTCTGGTGCATCTTGCCGAAGGCGCCTGTGGCATATCCGTTGAGATTGAGCATCCGCGCAAGCGTGGCTTTGCTGGGCGAGCGCATCGCGTCGTATCCGGGCCGGTCGGTGGAGAGGTTAGTGGTCGTGCCCATCCCGACGCTGTGATGGTTTCGACCGGTCAGCAGGGAACTGCGGGTGGGGCTGCACAACGCCGTCGTGTGAAAGCGGGAGTAGGTGAGGCCCCCGGATGCAAGACGCTCGGCCGTGGGCATCCGGCACGGTCCACCGAATACGGACGAAGCGCCGAAGCCCATGTCGTCGAGCAGCACGACGAGGACGTTCGGCGCGCCCTTGGGTGCCCTCGCTCCGGGGCTAACGGTCAGTTCTTCTCGGTTCACGCGATTCCTCCAAATTTCAGACCAAGCGGCGGCCGCACCTGCCTCCGACAGGCGCGCCCGCCGCTTACGATTTTGAATTCAGTACTGCAGATCCTGCTCAGCGCCGGCTGGCAGGACGGATTCAGCGCCGGCCGGCAGGACGGACTCAGCGCCGGCTGGCAGGACGGACTTGGCGCGGCGGCTCCGCACTTGGTCGATGTAGGACGCACCTGATTCGAGGTCGGCCAGGCTCCGCCCTTTTGTTTCGGGTGCCAGGAATCCCATGACGAGGAGATTGACCGCAGCCGCTGCGGCAATAATCACAAAGATTGTGATGCCCACATTGGCGTACAGCGTGGGCAGTGTAAGCGTGCTCAGCACGCTACACGCCTTGCCGACCATGTTGATGACGCCGACGGCGCGACCACGGATTCGGGTCGGGAACAGTTCGGGAGCCCACACATAGTAGACAAGGGAGGAGCCGCCGTTGAGCAGCACAATCATCACAGCGAAGGCGAAGAGCGTCAGTGGCACCGAGCTGATCCCGAGATAGACCACCAGGCCGCCCAGGCCTACCAGCGCGGTCGCTCCTATGCCGACGGCCCGTCGCCCGATGCTCTCGACGAGGTACAGGCAGACCACCAGGCCGAACAATGCAGCAATCAGTTGGAATGCCGCAGTGAACAGCAGCGGCGTATACGGGCCCGGGTGTCCGAGCAGTCGGGTGATGAGCGTTGGCTGGTAAAGAACGATGGCGGATCCGTAGAGGTTGTTCAGGCCCCAGTAGATCGCAACGCATACCACCAGGAGGACGAAGGGCATTTTCAGCAGCTCTCGGAACCCGCGCCCGACGCTGAGGTCGTGGGAGGGCGGAAGGACGACGTTCGTGTCGCCGTCTTCGGCCTCATGGGCGTATCGCCAGGACCTGAGCGCTTCTGCCGTGCGACCGCGCTCGGTGAGCCAGTAAGGGGACTCCGGGGTGTTGTGCCGAAGGAAAAGCAGAATCACTGCCGGGACCGCACCAGTGGCAAGCGCCCACCGCCAATGCTCAGACCCACCCCCGAGAACGTATAGGGCCAAGGTGACACCGACTGCCACGGCTCCGCCCGCGGTCCAGGCAACCCCGCCCAGAGCAGTGAAGGTGCCGCGGCGCCGGCGTGGGATGAATTCGGCCAGCAGCGCGGCCGAGGGCGGCATGTCTGCGCCTATCGAAAGCCCGACCAGGACCCGCAGCGCAATCAGCTGCACCAGGCTGCCGACGAAGAGCGTGCCGACGCTGCCCACGACGAAGGCGATCATGGTGGCGAAGAAGACCGGGCGCCGGCCGAATCGGTCGGTCAGCGGTCCGGCCAGGACCGATCCGAAAGCCATGGCCCCGAACGCGGCAGCAGTGAGGAGGCCCACCTGGGCGGGGTTCAGGTGGAATTCCGGCGTAATGGCGAGCAATGCGCCGCTGAGCACCAATAGGTCGTAGCCGTCGACGAAGTAGCCGCCGATTGCGGTGAGGCCAATGCGTCGCTGACGATGGGTGAGCGGGCCGGCGTCGAGCGCGACCGAAGTTGAAACCATGATCGTCCTATCTGGACTAAAGGGCGGGTGGCTGATGACACTTGTCTGCGGGATTTTCCGCTGGAGCTGGAATCGAGGCACGCCCGGCCATTTTTCACATATGTGCGTCCTCGAACATCTGTGCAAAAACGGTAACGTGACCTGAGACACAAAGTCAATGGGTCAAGCACCATGGGCACACCGGGGGCTACGCGCCCCTGCCGCCCTGCCGTGGCGTCGAGCCTTCGGACCGCTTGATTGGCGCAAAGGCACCAGTGCCGGCTTTGCACCAGCATGGTGGGGCGGCCGCGCCGGCTGATGGGCCGCGACGGTGCCAACGGGGCCGCACAACGCGCCTGCCAGGCGAAGGTCGCAGCGTCACAAGGCCGCAGGCGTGCTGCTGCGGACAGCGTCACCGCCCAACGCGGCGCATGAGCGCACTGCCCCGCGCTCCGCATGCGCACTCAGCAGCAGTGACTGGCGTGGGCTCGGCCTGGGCTCTCGGAGCGGCTGGGGGCGTGGCAGGCTGTCGGCGCGGCGGCACGGGTCATGGGAGCACGCTGACTGATGGCGAGCAGGGCGGCCGCGGAGTCGTTCAACGCCTCCCTCAAGCGGACACCCTCGCCGGGGCCAAGGCCTTCCCCGACACCACGGCCGGCCGCCGCACGGTCTTTCGCTGGCTCAACCGCTACAGCACCATCAGGAGCCAAGGCCCCTCTCCGACGGGGCCGTGGCCCGGCTGGGGACGGTCTTCGGCACAGACGACCCGACCGGGCAGCTCAAGCGGCGTGGGAGGCAAAGGAACAGCTCCGCGTCCTGCTCTCCTCCGGCTCGCTCGAGGAGGGCGGC
>NZ_DAIUJO010000136.1:0-8646 GCF_036848755.1 Sinomonas sp.
GTAGCCGAGCCCGCTGAGAGTCTTCTGCAGCTGCACGACATCAGGGCCGGCATCATCAGCGCGGATGTCACGGTAGGCAGGGAACGGCCAGTTCATCGCGATGAGCGGTTCTCCGTTCGCCTCGACCACTACTGTCCCGATCGACACGGTCGTTGCGGATGCGGCGGGAATCGAGGTGACAACGGTTCCCGCTGCAACCAGCGCATCCGATGGTTTGAGCTCGAATGCGGCACCAGGGGCCACCACCGCGCGCATGACGACTTTCGCACTCAGGGCACGCCTCTCTGCCACCGCGGTTATGGGCAACGGCGCTGGAGGCGCCGCTTCCGCTGCCATCTGCTGTGGCGTGCGGAGTTGGGGAAGGACGAAGAACACCAAACTCGCCGCAAGGGCCGCCATGGCGATGGACGCTCCGCCAATGGCCCAAAGCCGTTTCCTTCTGCTCGATCGCACGAGACTACGAGTTCGCCTGCAACGTCAGGGCCGCTGACTTCGCGAGGTCCTTGATCTTCGGATTCAGCTCGATCAACGTTGCCTCGTGCTTCGCCAGCGCGGCGTTCTTGGCGGCGTTGATGATCTTCACCCAGTCGTCTCGCGCCCCTGTTTCCACAGAACAGCGGTACATCGCAGCGGCCGACTCTGACTCCTTGGCCGTGGGCTCATATCGCAGGGCCGGCTGCGCCGGAATCACCTTTGTCACGGCCCCCTTGGTCAGGTCCTGTGCCCCGGGCATGCGCGGCTCGGTACCGAGCGGCACGCCGAAATCCACACCCCATCCAACGGGTTTATTTGGGCCGTTAGGGTCCACCGGGTACTGGCCTTTGTCCATGCACTCAAAGACTTTTTTTGTCCCCGGCTCCTTGGCCTGATTCGGAATGACCGCGAGGGCTTCAGCGAGCGAGTTTCCCACTTGGACGTAGGCGCTTACTACATCCTCATTGCCTGAGGTCTTCTTCAGGGTCGATTCACGGCAATCGGCGGCTACTTTAGCCAACGCACTGTCCATACTAAACACCTGCGCGTCCAGTCCGGGAACAGTGTGGCCGTACCCCTTTGACCGGGCGTCCTCCTCAGAGGAGAACCACGGCGATTCCGAAAAAGACCGGAAGGTGGTCTTCAAATCCGGCGTCGAAGCCGAAGATCTGAACTGATTGGCCTTCTGTGCCGGAAGCACCTCTAAATACTCCGGGTATCCGTTGTCGGCATAGCACCTGTAGTCAAGCTCCCTGCTCGCGGAATTGATCGTCAACAACTCGTCTGCCAGATAGGCGCTGTACGGGTCGCTGGGATCGGCAATAGACAACGAATCACTGGGTGCAGATTTGGCACCACATCCGGTGGCGGCAACCGAGACGAGGACGGCAAGGGACGCTATGGCGATGATCTTGTTCACGTTGTTGGCGCGCTTCGGATCAGAAAATTCGGAACCGGCAACGTCTTCACATATGCCCAGCAGCCGCAACCGCAGCCACCACCCCAGCCGCGCGCTTCCTGAAGCTCATTTCCGCCCCCACTCTTCGTTGATTCACTCGACTCCCGGCAGGCCGCCGTCCACATCCGCGGCCCTGCCCCAAGGAACCATGGACCCGGGGGGTTGAGCCTCGAACGAGCGTGCCGAGCCAAGAGTGAGAAACAAGTTGGGAGATCGGACAAGGCAATCCCGGCCGCGCCCGTTCCATGGCGCCGCAAAGGTGGGGCGCACTCCGCGTCGGAGCCACGACCTGCGCGCGAAGTACCAGTAACCGCCGTCACAAGAGCACCGGGTCGTGCAACACATGCGTCAGACGCCGCTCGAAAGCAGGCCCCGTCCTCTCGGAAGATTCTGATGCGCAGAAAGTACTTGAACCCTCAAGGAAGCAACCCCTACGATCATCCAAGCGATATTGGAACATGCAGTTCTAATATCGAACGCATCAGCCACAGCGTGTCAGTCACAACGACGTGAAATGAGGGAAGCTCATGTCTCTTCCGGTCCCCACATCAGCCCGAGCGGAGTACAGCCCCAGGTGAGCACCGCACCCATCGCAGTCTCCGCACGCAGCATCAATGCTCGCCTCGACCGCCTCCAGGTGTGGTCGCTCTCGCCGTCCTTCATCGCCATCATCGGCTTGGGATTCCTGTTCACCTTCTACGACATCTTCGACATCAACGTCTCGTTCATCCAGACCTGCGTGAGCCTCCAGAAGGGCTGCACGCCGGAGACGGCGCTCGACGCCCTGCCCCTGCCGGTCGTGCTCAACCTTGCGGGCTACGTGGTCGGCACGCTCGTGCTCAGCCCGGTCGCCGACCGCATCGGGCGCCGCAACATGCTGCTGTTCACGATGCTCATCACCGGCCTCGGCTCCCTGTACACGGCGTTCTCAACCGACTATCTGAACTTCACCATCTCGCGCATCGTGACGGGCATCGGCATCGGCGCCGATCTCGCGATCGTCAACACCTACATCAGCGAAGTGGCACCGAGGCGCTCGCGTGCGAAGTTCACCACGGTCATCTTCATCATGTCGGCCCTCGGCGCGTTCTTCGGGATCTGGCTCGGCCTCTGGCTCACGACCCCCGCTACCCCGTGGCCCCTCGGCCTCCCCTTCGCCGTCGCCGGTCCGGGCTTCGAGGACGGCTGGCGCTGGATGTACGGCATCGGCGCGATCCTGGCGGTCGTCGCGATCCTGCTGCGGTTCGAGCTCCCCGAATCCGCGCGCTGGCTCGCCCAGCGCGGCCGGTTCCAGGAAGCCGACAGGACAGTCGCCGCCATGGAGCAGCGCGCCCTCCAGAAGGGCCATCTCCCCGAGATTGCCGCTGCCGCCGCTCCTGAAGCGGCCGACGACGCCCAGGCCGCCGTGGGCGCGGAAGGCGCCGAGACGCCGTCGTCCTCGCCTTACCGCGAACTGTTCGGGAACCGGTTCTACCTCAAGCGGATCCTCCTGCTGCTGGTCATGTGGTTCATCGGGTACATCACCGTGTACTCCTTCGCCGCCGGCTTCACCGCCGTGCTCACGTCGCTGCACTATGCGCCGCCGGAGGCGGGCGTCATCGCAGCCGTCGGGACCCTCGGCTTCGTCGCGGAGGCCGTGATCATGTCGTTCATCGTCGAGAAGCTCGAGCGGCGGGTGTGGCTCCCGATCGCGGCGGTCGTGACCCTCGCAGGCGCGTTCACCGTGGCCCTCGCCGGCACCGATATCGTCGTCGCGTTCATCGGGGCGGGCCTCATCTTCGCGGGCTTCAACATGTGGGTCTCCCCCACCTACGCCCTCACCGCGGAACTCTTCCCGACCCGCGCTCGGACGACCGGATTCGCGCTCGTCGACGGCGTCGGCCACATCGGCGGCGGCATCGGCGTCTTGGCCATCGCTCCCCTCCTGCCGCACCTCTCGGTGCTGTGGGCGCTGCTCCTCATCACCTCCTTCATGGTGGTGTCCGCGGTCATCGTCCAGTTCACGCCGCACACGCGGAACCGGCACCTGGACCACGTCTCGCCCTGAGGCGGGAACCTCGCCTTTCGGCGGGACGACCAAGCGAACGACGGCGGCGCGCACTCCCCCAGGGTGCGCGCCGTTGGCGTCTACGCCTCTGCCGCCACCACTGAGTGCCCTCGCTGCTCGACCGACCAGGTGGAGGACGCAGCGCGCTAGCCTTCCCCGGTGAATCCGACCTTGGGGGACTCGCTGGGCGGCCGCGACAACGCACTCGATTTCGTCCGTCCCAAAGCCATCTCATCGGCGAAACATGAGGAGAAGGAGAGCCGCCATCGCTGTAGAAGTCTCTGTGATTGTTCCCGTGAGGAACGCCGCACGAACCCTCGGGCTCCAGCTCGAGGCACTCCTAACCCAAGAGGACGCGCCCCGATACGAGGTCGTGGTCGTAGACAACGCCTCCTCGGATGGCACCGTCGACATAGTGAAGGCATATTCGACCCGATACCGTCACGATCGAATGGCCGAATTGCGCTTGATCTCCGCTCCTGCTCGCCGAAGCGCCTCCTACGCGAGGAACGTGGGCGCTCGCTTCTCCCGTGCCGGGAAACTGCTCTTCTGCGACGGCGACGACTGCGTCTCTGCGCAGTGGATACGGCAGGGAGCAGAGCTGCTCGAACAATGTGATGTCTACTCAGGGTCTGCAATCCCGCTGGGAGACGAGATCTTCCCCAACGAGGTCTGTCGGGTACGGGAATGGCTCGGCGACGACTCGGCAATTCAGTCTCTCGACGACTTCCAACGAGACGCCCCATTCCCTGTTCTCATGGGCGGGAATTTCGGCATCAGAAAGTCCCGCATGCTGGAACTAGGGGGATTCGATCACTCCATGGGCTCAGCGGGAGAGGACAACGAACTCGCCTTGAGGATCAGATCGTCGGGCCAGTCCGTGCTCACCACCGGGGGCGCAAAGCTCGCCTATCGCATCAGAACCGATCCGCGAAGCATCTTTGCGGCAGCACGCCGGGGAGGGAAGGCACACGCCCTCAACGCCCACCGCTATGGTCTCTGGCGTAGGTCCGAAGTCGTCGGTGACGGTCGATGGCTCAGCGGAGCCGTGCGAGCTTTAGCGTCAGCGGGCAAGATGGCGGTTGTGCCGGCTAGCCGAGACATTCGTGGGCTTTCTGGACGCCTTGGTACGGCATTCGGCGCCTTCGAGGGCGCCATTCTCTACCGGGTGCTCCGGCGCTCAGGAAGGCCTGAGCTCAGAGTGGGATTTTCAGGCGATAGCGAGTGGCCGATCGATCTCCCCTAATTCTTCCGCTGGTCGCCCGGCCGCGAGGTACGTGATCCTTAGGCGTCCGTCGGAGCCCGCATGGGACCTGACGTCCGTGTCGAGGATCCTCCGCCGCAATATGGGGAGTTCTCGTCATCGCCGCCGTCTACTGGCGGACAAGAGTGGGCGCGCGCCCTACCGAATCCCCGTGTCACAGGAAATATCCACCCGGACCAAGGACCCGGCCCGCACCGTGATCGGGGTGGTCGGGCAGCGGGGCCAAGTCGATCCCGCGACGGCAAGACTGTAGCTGCCGGGGGCAAGGTCCAGGGCGTACCGTCCGTCGGAATCGGTCTCCGTCGAGCCCACCGTCACGCCTGAGGCGGTGCGGGCCTGGACCACCGTGGCCACCGGGTGCGGCGGACACGGCTGGTCCTCCCGCTCCACAGGGCACGTCGGGCCGGCCGTCACGTACCCATAGACACCGGTGCCGAACGACGGCGTCGACGGCGCGGGGGCCGACGTCGTCCCGGTGGTGGTGGGCGACGGTGGTGACGACGTCGCGGTGGGTGGCGGCGTCGTCGTCCGCTCACTGGAAGCGCCCACCCCGCCGCAGCCGGGCAGCAACAGGCAGGCCGCGGCCATCGTTGCGATGGCCGCGGCCGTGCGCCTTCTCATGGGTGGCCTCTTACCGGGCGAGATCGAACCGATCGAGATTCATGACCTTGTTCCACGCCTTGACGAAATCGCGGACGAACTTCTCCTTCGCGTCGTCGCACGCGTAGACCTCGGAAATCGCCCGAAGCTGCGAATTCGCGCCGAAGACGAGGTCGACGGCGGTGGCCGTCCACTTGGGCTCGCCCGTCGCGCGGTCCCGGCCCTCGTAGACGTTCTCCTCCGATTCGGAGACCTTCCACTCCGTCCCCATGTCGACCAGATTCACGAAGAAGTCGTTGGTCAGGGTCTCGGGCCGGTGGGTGAAGACCCCATGCTGGGACTGCCCGAAGTTGCCCCCCAGCGCCCGCATGCCGCCGACCAGGACGGCCATCTCGGGTGCGCTCAGATTCAGCATGAACGCCCGGTCCACGAGCATCGTCTCGGGAGGCAGCTTCTGCCCTGCGCGGAGGTAATTGCGGAAGCCGTCCGCCTTCGGCTCGAGCACCGCGAACGACTCCACGTCAGTCTGCGCCTGCGAGGCATCCGTCCGTCCGGGAGCGAACGGGACGGTGATCTCGAAGCCTGCCTTCTTCGCCGCCTGTTCGACAGCCGCGCACCCTCCCAAGACGATGACGTCGGCGTGGGAAACCTTCTTTCCGCCCGCCTGGGAGTTGTTGAAGTCCTGCTGGACCTGCTCAAGCGTCGCCAGGACCTTCGCCAACTCGGCAGGCTGGTTGGCCTCCCAGTCCTTCTGCGGAGCGAGGCGGATCCGGGCACCGTTCGCCCCGCCCCGCTTGTCGGTCCCACGGAAGCTCGACGCCGACGCCCACGCAGTCGAGACGAGCTGCGAGATGGACAGGCCTGAATCCAGGATCTTGGCCTTGAGTGCGGCGGCATCCCCCTCGTCGATCAGTTCATGGTCGACGGCGGGAACCGGGTCCTGCCAGATCTGCGGCTCGGCTACCCAAGGCCCGAGATACCGCGTGATGGGTCCCATGTCGCGGTGCAGCAACTTGTACCAAGCCTTCGCGAAGGCGTCGGCGAGCTCGCCCGGGTTCTCGAAATAATGCTTCGAGATCGGCCCGTAGACGGGGTCTTCGCGGAGCGCAAGGTCGGTAGTCAGCATCATGGGCGCGTGGCGCTTCGACGGATCGTGGGCGTCGGGGACGGTGTTCTGGGCCTCGGGATTCGTGGGCCTGAACTGCTTGGCACCCGCCGGGCTCTCGGTGACCTCCCAGTCATACTTCATCAGGTTCTCGTAGAACCCGTTGTCCCACTTGGTCGGCTGGTTCGTCCACGCTCCCTCGAGTCCGCTCGTGAGGGTGTACGGGCCGTTGCCCGTCCCCGCGAAGTTCTTCCAGCCGAGACCCATCTGCTCGAGAGGGGCAGCCTCTGGCTCGGGGCCGAGGTTCTCCGGCTTGACCGCGCCATGCGTCTTGCCGAACGTGTGCCCGCCGGCGATGAGCGCGACCGTCTCCTCGTCGTTCATCGCCATGCGGCGGAACGTCTCTCGGATGTCGTGGGCCGCCCCCAGCGGATCCGGATTGCCTTGCGGCCCCTCTGGGTTCACGTAGATGAGACCCATCTGAACGGCGCCTAGCGGATTCTCGAAGTCGCCCGGAGCGGTGTAGCGCTCGTCTCCCAGCCACGTGTCCTCGGGACCCCAGAAGACTTCCTCCGGCTCCCAGATGTCCTCGCGCCCAAAGCCGAAACCGAAGGTCTTGAAGCCCATCGACTCCATGGCGACGTTGCCGGCGTAGACAATCAGATCCGCCATCGAGATCTTCCGGCCGTACTTCTGCTTGATCGGCCAGAGCAGGCGCCGTGCCTTGTCCAGGCTTGCGTTGTCCGGCCAGCTGTTGAGCGGAGCGAAACGCTGCGCGCCGCTGCCGCCGCCGCCCCGGCCGTCCTCGATCCGATACGTGCCCGCTGAGTGCCACGACATGCGGATGAAGAACGGGCCGTAATGGCCGTAGTCCGCGGGCCACCAGTCCTGCGAATTGGTCATGAGCTCGATGAGGTCTTGCCTCAACGCCTCGACGTCGAGGGTCTTGAACTCCTCGGCGTAGTTGTAGTCCTGGCCCATCGGGTTGGCCTGGGGCGAGTGCTGATGGAGGACCTGCAGGTTGAGCTGGTTCGGCCACCAATCGTGGATCGTCCTGGGCCGACTCGCCTTCGGAGTCGGAGACGGGATGACGGGGTTCTCGCTTTCGCTGCCACTCTCGGACACGGCTGTCTTCTCCTTTTCCCTCTTCGCTTCAGTTCGCTGGCTTGTGTTCGATGTCTAGGGCCGGATGGAAGTCAGGGTTCATCGGGGACTCGTCGATCGCAGAGCTGGTCGGCGGCATGCGCTCGAACTCGGATATGCTCGGCACCCTTCGGAGTATTGACCGTTCCGCTGGATCAGTAAAGGGCGTTTCGGCGAGTCGACGTGCTCCACGGGGGACACTGCTGCCCGGCGAGCGCCGCCGTCGCCCGCTGCGCCGGCTCGGGCGAGGCTCGCCGTCGTCCTTTTGACGTTGGGGTGATGATGGGTCAATGAGCGACGACACTGAAATGGTCCAGCGCGGCATCGGGATCCTGACGGCGACCCTCTCATGGGAGCCGGACGACCCCAACGCGACGAAAATGTTCAAGGAGTCGTTGAAGTCTCTGGTCCGGCTCGACGAGGGGGTGTCGGTTTCCTTCAGCGGCGGCTCCACGGAGCAGATCGAGGCGCTCCGCGAAGTTCTCCCCCAGATTGTCTCGGGAGTCATCGAGGCATTGGCGCCCGACTACACGCGGCTCGTGCTCGGGATGGCCGCGGGCTTCAAGACCGTTGCCGACGCGTACAAGCGGGACGTGCCGGAGGCCGACGTCGAGGGCATTCTCCAAGCGGCGGCTCTGCACCTGGCGGAGGAGTAGACGCCGGTCACGGGCCGTCTTGCCTGGCGCGGGCGAGCAGGTCCAGAACGCCCAAGGAGGAGATTCGGTGACCATCACCCGCCCGCCGACCGCGAGAAGGAAGGCAACGGTGCTGCAGCCGTAGATCCTCCGCTGTGGCGTGGCAGTACGGGCCTCGGCCCACTCTCGAACGAGGTAGAGGATCTTCACTGACGGCTCCCCGGTTCGCGTTCAGGACTCCTTCAAGCCTGAGGGACGGATACGTGCGTCCGTGGGGGGAAGCCCTCGATCTACGTGGCGCGCAGCCGCCCGCCGTCGAACGTCACCACCTGCCGGATCACCCGGCCAGACGCCAGCGCGTCCATTCCCTCGTTGACCTCCTCGAGCGCGATCTCGCGCGAGACAAGCCGCTCGAGCGGT
>NZ_DAIUJO010000137.1:0-8467 GCF_036848755.1 Sinomonas sp.
GGGCGGGCTGCCTGCCCGACGTTGCCGAGGACGCCGCCGATCCCCTTGAGCGCGTCTCCGACCTCGCTCGGGATGATCCAGAGCTTGTTGGAGCCACCTTCAGCGATCTTGGGCAAGGTCTGGAGGTATTGGTACGCGAGGAGCTTGGGATCCGGATTGCCTCGATGGATGGCCTCGAAGACCTTCTGGATCGCCTGGGACTCGCCGTCGGCCCTGAGGACCGCCGCCTTCGCCTGGCCCTCGGCTTTGAGGATCTGCGCCTGCCGCTCGCCCTCTGCCGTGAGAATGGCCGACTGCTTCGTGCCCTCGGCCGTGAGAATCAGGGCGCGGCGGTCGCGCTCGGCGCGCATCTGCTTCTCCATCGAATCCTGGATCGAATGGGGGGGCTCGATTGCCTTGAGCTCGACGCGCGAGACGCGCAGGCCCCAGCGGCCGGTTGCCTCGTCGAGGACACCGCGGAGCTGGCCGTTGATCTGGTCGCGAGACGTGAGGGCCTCTTCGAGGTTGAGCCCACCGACGACGTTGCGGAGCGTCGTGATGGTGAGCTGCTCGACGGCCTGGATGTAGTTCGCGATCTCGTACGTCGCCGCCCGCGCATCCGTGACCTGGAAGTACACGACAGTGTCGATGGAGACCACGAGGTTGTCCGACGTGATGACCGGCTGAGGCGGGAACGAGACGACCTGCTCGCGGAGGTCGAGGAGCGGCAGGAGCCGGTCGACGAAGGGTATGAGCAGGGTGAGCCCAGGGCTCAGCGTCCGCTGGTACTTGCCGAGGCGCTCGACGACGCCGGCGCGTGCCTGCGGGATGATGCGTACCGAGCGGCCGATGACGGTCGCCACGAACAGGACGAGCGCGATGACGACGACGAGAAGAAG
This sequence comes from Sinomonas sp., assembly GCF_036848755.1. NCBI lineage: Bacteria > Bacillati > Actinomycetota > Actinomycetes > Micrococcales > Micrococcaceae > Sinomonas > Sinomonas sp. The sequence continues at coordinate 879 of NZ_DAIUJO010000137.1, forward strand.
AATTCCTCCAGCATCCATGGTTTCCCCTTTACGGTGGTCGGCTGCGGCTCGGGCGAGACCGTCAGCTTCTGTACGGTGAGGTCTCGCCGCCCGGCGCTACGACGGCGGTGGCCCCCTCGATCGCTACGACTTGGACGACGTCGCCCGGCAGGAACTCGCCCCGCTCGGCGCGAGCAGTCCACACGTCACCACCGATCTTGACGAGGCCCCTGCTGCTGTCCACGGCCTCCATGACTGTGGCACGGGAGCCGACCAGCCGATCGACGTTGGTGCGGATGTCCTCGATGCTCGGCCTCATGTGGCGCATGGCGACCGGGCGGACGAATGCGATCATGCCGACCGAGACCGCGGCGAAGACGAGTCCCTGCAGCCAGGTCGGACCGCCGAGGATGGCCGCCACGAAGGCCGCGAGGGCCCCTCCGCCGAGCATCGCGAAGACGAGGCTGAGGCTGATCATTTCGATCCCGCCCAGAACGAGGGCCAGGACGAGCCAGAGCATCCAAGCGTTATGCGCGATCCAGTCCACCGAACCCTCCGTCCCCCCGCTCCTTCCACTACCCTAGCCCAGCGGAACACCACCGAGGGGGCCCAGTGCATAACATATTCGCCACGGGAATCCAAGCGTTGTTCACACGGCGACGAGCGGCTCGTGGAGGCGACCGCGAACGTGCTTCTCAGCCGAGCGGCGGAGGGCCGCGATCGCGCCCGTGATGCTCTCGGGATTGTCCGTGAACGGGAGCCGGAGGCGTCCCTCGAAGGCGCCGTGCAGGCCGAAGCGCGGCCCGGCTGTCAAGGCAAGGCCCTCCTCCCGGGCACCCAGCACGAGCTCCGACGAGGACCATGGGGTACAGGCGAGCCACAGGGCCATCCCTCCATCCGGGTCCGGCGGGGACCATTCGGGGAACTGCTCGGCGAGGGCCGAACGCATCGAGCGGAGCCCCTCGCGCAGGCGTACGCGTCGCTCGGCGACCAGATCGTCCTCGCGAGCGAGGAGCTCGGCCGCGGCGAGCTGTTCGAGGATCGGAGTTCCTAGGTCAAGGTCGGCGCGGGACTGTGCGATGCGCGCAACGAGGGATCTGCTCGCGCGGATCCATCCGACGCGGAGGCCACCCCATGCGAGCTTGCTGAGTCCGCCGACGGTGACGACGGAGGGCGAGGACGCGGCGAGGGGTGCGCGCGGGCCGCGGCGGATGTCGAGCCACATCGTCGTCTCGTCAGCGACGATCACGGTGCCGTGGCGGTCGGCCGTCCGGGCAAGGAGGTCCCGCTCCTCCTCGGAGAGGCTCGCGCCCGTCGGGTTCTGGAAGTCGGGGATGACGTAGGCGAGGGCGGGCGACGCGTCCCGCAGGGCTGCTGCGACCTCGTTGAGATCCCACCCCGCCTGGGGGTCGACTGCGATGGGGACGGGCCTTGCGCGGACTGCAGAGAGCGCGTCGATTGCGTGCGGGTACGTGGGCTGCTCGATGATGACGCGGTCTCCGGGCGCGATGAGCGAATGTGCGAGGAGGGCTATAGCGTGCTGCGCGCCGGAGGTCACGAGGATCTGCTCGGGGTCGGTTGGCAGGCCGCGCCGCCGGAAGTGCTCGGCGACGGCCTCGCGGAGCCGCGGCAACCCCTCGATCTCATAGCCTGAGCGGTGCAGTTCGCCGCTGACGGCCGTGGCGGCCGCCACGATGCAGGCGGCGACCGGGCCAGCGGCTGGCATGGCCGCCTTGGTGAAGTCCCAGGCGATCCCCCGACCTTCAGGCTCTGCGGTGGGACGCGAACCGAGTGCCATATAGCTGCCAGCTCCGCGGCGGCTCTCGAGGGCGCCGAGCTCGCGAAGCCGGGCGTAGGCCGCTGACACTGTCGTCCGACTCACCCCGAGGACCCCCGCAAGTTCCCGCTCGGCTGGAAGCCGCGTTGCGTGGGCCAGCCTTCCGTCGAGCGCGACCACGCGGATACGGTCGGCAAGCGCCACATACGCTGGCCCTCCGAGGTGCCAGCGACCGAGCAGTGCCGCCAATCTTGTCGCTGTGATCGAAACCATGAGGCCAGTATCTCAGAATTGGCCCTATCACTCGAGGCCAATTCGCGATGAAGTGATGCCATGCAGCTTCATCGATTCCTTCGAAGCAGACGCCTTCCCGTTCGAGTTGTCCGCCTCTACAGCGGTCTCGCTGCCTACGGGATTGCGATCGCCTTCATCCTCCGCGCCGATCTCGGGGCGTCGCCGTGGGATGTCCTCGGCCAGGGTGTGGCCCGAACCCTCGGCATCTCGTTCGGAACCTCCACGATCGTGATCAGCCTCGCCGTCCTTCTCCTCTGGATCCCACTTCGCCAGCGGCTTGGCTGGGGGACCGTCTCGAACGCCGCGCTGATCGGCGTCTTCGCCGACCTGGGGCTCGCGTGGATACCCACAGCCACGGTCCTTCCGGTCTGGTCGCCCGTCGCGAAGGTGCTGTTCCTCGCGACGGGGCTGGCACTTCTCGCGCTCGCGTCGGCCCTGTACATCGGGGCAGGCCTGGGTCCGGGCCCGCGCGACGGGCTGATGACTGGCCTCGTCGCACGCACAGGCTGGCGGGTATGGGTCGTGAGGAGCGGGCTCGAGCTGTCAGCAACCGGCTTCGGTTGGCTCCTCGGCGGAACCGTCGGTATCGGAACGGCGGTCTTCGCACTGACCATCGGTCCGCTGATCCAGCTCGCGCTGCGATTGCTGGCCGTTGATCTCCCGTCGGGGCCAGTCCGCCCAGCCGTCCTGAAGGAAGCTCCGCTCAGCGTCGACGGAGCACGGTGACGTCAACGGCTCCCTCCGCCTGAAGCGGCCCGTGGGGGAGGCGGGAGAGCAAGTCAGCGCGCGTGACGTGGTGACCTGCCGGACCCATGAGGGCGAGGTCCGCCGCGGCCTCTGGGTCGAGCTCGAGGCCGAAGCGCACGGACCTCACCTCGACGCGATCGAAGTGCGCACCCGCCGAGCGTTCGACGTCGTCCGCCTTCCCGGGCGGGACATCGAGCATGGGGAGGACGTCCCGCAGCGCCGCCAGGTGGTCGGCCTGCGGCGTGACGACACACGCGACGCCGTCCTGCCGCAGCGCCCTGGCGAACTCCGGGAAGTTGCGAGGCGCGAAGACGTCGAGGACCGCGTCGACCGCGCCATCGGGCAGCGGAAGGGGTCGCCAGAGGTCCCAGACGACGGCGGTCGTCCCGGCCAGCTTCGCGGCCCTCCCCAGTGCGTGGCGGGACAGATCGAGGGCGACGGCGCGCGCACCCGGGGCGCGGGAGAGCAGGGCGGCGAGGTAGTACCCCGTGCCCGCCCCGGCATCGAGCGCCGCTCCGATCCGGCCGTCGTCGGTGAGGGCTGGGGCAGCGGCATCGGCGACCGCTGCGGCCACCGCCGCGTAATGACCCGCAGCCAGGAAGCGCTCTCGGGCTGCCACCATCTCCGCGGTGTCAGGCCGGAACCGGGTACCACGCCCCGTGAGGAAATTGATGTAGCCCTGACGGGCCGCGTCGAAGCGATGTCCTGCGGAGCACACGAGCGAACGCCCAACGCCGTCCGATGTGCGCCATCCGCCGGCGCACACGGGGCATCGGAGGAGCTCTTTCGCGGCGAGGGACACGCATTCCATGCTAGTCGCGGCAGTCAGGATTAGGCTTCACGGCGTGAAGCCCTGCCAACTCGATGCCATCGTGACCGTGTCCGCCCCCACCCTGCATCCCTCCGGGACGCGCTGCACCGTCGGTGCGACGCGGCCCGACTTCAGAGCCGACGCCACCGTCGGGCAGCTCTGGGAGGTTCCCCTCGACGGCGGAGCCCCGCGGCGCCTCACGCGCGGCTTCCGCGACACTGCGCCACAGTATTCGCCCGACGGTCGCTTGCTCGCGTTCCTGAGGGCAAGCCCGGGTGAGCGGCCGCAGCTCTTCATCGTCGAAGCCGACGGGGGTGAGCCTCGCGCCATCACTGACAGGCTTCTCGGGGTGGAGCACTTTGCATGGTCGCCGGACTCCCGGCGGATCGCATTCCTCTCGCGGGAACCGGAGGCCGGCCGCTACGGCAGCATGGACGGCGTCGGGCCCGGGGCGGAGGACCCGCGGCTCGTCACTGACCTCAACTACCGGCTCAACGGACGGGGCTACACCGGCGACCAGCGCACCCAGCTCTTCGTCGTGGTGGTGCCGGACGTCGGGGAAGAGCCCTTCATCGCGGCGCGCGGGCGCGCGAAGCAAGCCGAATCGAAGGTGGCAGAAGGCGCTGAGACAGGCCTGCCCGAGGCGCGTCAGCTGACGTCGGGCGGCATCGATCACGAGTTGGCCGTCTTCAGCTCGGACGGCGCCTTCGTGTACACCGTGTCGCAAGTGGACCCGACGGCGGTCGACACCCTCGGCGCCCACGTGGCCCGCACGCCGGTCCACGGCGGCGAGAGCAGCGTCGTCGAACTCGGGACTCAAGACGCAGCCTCGGTCCAGGCGGTCCGCGAAGCACCCGACGGCACCGGATTGTTCGTGCTGGCTTCCTCTCTCGGCGACTCCGGGACCGACTTCGTCGGCCGAAGCACCCACCTGTTCTGGCATGCTTTCGACGACGGCAGCACCGTCCGCCTCAGCGATGCCTACGAGGACGACTTCGGCGAAGCGCCCGCCGCGTTGCGCGTCGGCTCCGACGGCCAAGCGCTGGTGCTGGGACGGCACCATGGCGCCGTGCGCCTCGTCGGGTTCCGAACGGGTGGCGAGCGTGTCATCCTCACGGAAGGAGACGCGGTCGTCACGGGCGTCGACGCGGTACACGGCGACATCGTCGTCGCGTTCGCGGACGCGGCGACGCCCGGTGAAGTGGCTGCGGTCCGGAACGGCAGCCTCGAGCGGCTCACCGACTTCGCGTCCCTGCTCCGCGAGGAGACGCTGCCGCTCATTCCGCGCGAGTTCACGGGCCGGAGCGCCGACGGCACCCCCGTGCACGGCTGGGTCGTCCTGCCCGATGGCGACGGTCCCCACCCCGTGCTGCTCATGATCCACGGCGGCCCGTTCGCGCACTACACGGGCGCATGGTTCGATGAGGCGCAGGTCTACGCGTCGGCGGGCTACGCCGTCGTGATGTGCAACCCGCGGGGCTCCGCCGGGTACGGCGAGGACCACGGCAGGGCCATCAAGGGGCGCATGGGCACCGTGGACTACGAGGACGTCCTCGGGTTCCTCCACTCCGCGCTCGAATCCTTCCCTGCCCTCGACCCCGAACGACTGGGGATTCTCGGCGGATCCTACGGCGGATACCTCACTGCGTGGACGATCGCCCACGACCACCGCTTCCGGGCAGCCATCGTCGAGCGAGGGTTCCTGGACCCCGTCAGCTTCATCGGCTCGTCCGACATCGGCTGGTTCTTCCCGGGCGAGTACACCGGCTGGGATCCGCAGCAGATGGACGCCCAGAGTCCCATGGCGCGCGTTGGTCAGGTCGAGACTCCGTGCCTGGTGATCCACTCGGAGGAGGATTGGCGCTGCCCCATCGAGCAGGCCCAACGCTACTTCGCTGCACTCAAACTTCGGGGCGTCGAGACTGAGCTGCTCGTGTTCCCCGGAGAGAACCACGAGCTTTCCCGGTCAGGGACGCCCCATCACCGCAAGCAGCGGTTCGAGCACATCCTCCGATGGTGGGCGCGTTACCTGCCGACGTCGGCCAACCCCGGCGATGTCGCGGAGGGAGCGAAGGCGGTTGCGGGACAAGCGACCTAGAAGCCGAGCTCGCGGGCAGCGGCTTCGGGGGTCGGATGCGCCCAGCGCGCCGAGTATTCCTCGTTCGTGCTGAGCGACCGGATCTCGGCCTTGTCGAGGTAGAGCGTTCCCCCCAGATGGTCGGTCTCGTGCTGCACAATCCGAGCCTGCCAGCCGGAGAACTCGGATGTTCGGCGAGCACCGGCGGGAGTCGTCCAGCGCGCTTCGATGCGCGCGTGGCGGCGCACGACCGCGGTGTAGCCCGGCACCGAGAGGCATCCCTCGTAGAACTCGGCGCGCTCGTCTCCGACGGGCACGTAGCCGGGGTTCACCAGGGCGAAGAACGGCAGCGGCGTCCTGGCTCGCACCCGGACGACGTCTTCGTCGGTGGCCCACATGTCCTCGATGACCGCGAGGCGGAGGGGGAGGCCGATCTGCGGAGCAGCCAGCCCCACGCCGGGGGCGGCGTGCATCGTGCGGCGCATGACCTCGATGAGCGCATTGAGAAGCGCATCGTCGAGCTGGCCGTCGAACGGGAGAGCCTTCATCCGCAGTACCGGATGCCCCGCCTGGACAATGGGCGCAGGCTCCTGGGCGGCGACGATCTCGGCGGCGGTGTCGGCCAGTCGCGCGGCGGTCCAGCGGCTTTCGGGTGCGGGGCTCATGGTGCCAAGCCTAGATGCCGACGAGCCGCAGAAACTCCTCCGCCGAGCGCGGCAGCGGTGCTGCCGCGGACCAGACGGCCCTCAGCATGCGTCTCAGCTTGAGCGCGGGCATCGGAACCTCCACGAGCCGGCCGCTCCGGAGTGGAAGCTGGACGGCGAGGCGACTCACGACGCCGGGTCCAAGGCCCGCCGCGACGCTCGCCGCAAGCGCTGCGTTGCTCCCAACCTCGAAGCGCGGCCCGCTGCCGTACGGGGCGAGGGCTCGGTCCGCTGTCTGGCGCGTCCCCGAGCCGGGCTCCCTGACGACGAGACTCGCGGCCGCGACGTCTTCGGGTGAGATCGAGCCGTTCCGCGCCCACGGGTGGTCTGGACGTACGATGACGACGAGTTCGTCCGGGGCGACATCGAGATACCGGAATCCCGTCTGCACGGTCGGCCCCTCGACGAATCCGAGTTCGGCCTGACCGGAACGAAGGCGTTCGAAGACCTCGTCCGAGTTTCCGACGTCGAGGGTGACGCTCACGTCGGGGAGGCGTTGCTGTGCGGCCGCGAGCCACTGAGGCATGAGGTGCTCGGCGACGGTCATGCTCGCGCACACGTGCAGGGCGCCGCGGGGGCGTTCGAGGGCCTCGACGGCCCGCACTACGCTCTCTGCGGCTTCGAGGACATCCGCGGCGAGCCCTGCGACGACGCGGCCCCGGTCGGTGAGCTCGGTTCCGCGTGGCGTCCGCCGTGCGAGGGCGAAGCCCGCCGAGCGCTCCATCTGCTCCAGCGTTCGAGACGCGTTCGGCTGGGCCATCCCCGTTTCCCTCGCGGCAGCGCCGATGCTCCCTTCCGCCGCGAGGGCTGCGATGAGCCGGAAGTGCCGAAGATCCCAGTCGCGAACGGTCATATCGCCAGCATATGGGGTGGAGGGCGTTCGGCGTCGAACGGTGTCTGCGCTCCTCGCCGGCGCCTGCGTCAGGCAGAGAAATATTGGGGCGGTCGCGAGGCCCGGCAGCGGGTTCATGGCCTGCCCGAGAGACCTCGTTGACCGAGTACACCCGCGACTCCGCCGCGCGCCGACCAGCGCCATCCAGGGCTTCGGGGGCTGTCGGGCCTGGACCCTTCGGCTCGCTTCCACGTACCCGCGACGGCGAAAAGCGAGTACTGGGGAGGGCGGCGGTGGGCCGCGTAAACGAGTAGCGGCAAGTGTAGGCGCGGGGTCGAGTGGGCTGCCAAAGTCTTCCGCATCGGGCT
>NZ_DAIUJO010000138.1:0-8323 GCF_036848755.1 Sinomonas sp.
AAGCCGGGGAGGCCGGTCCCGAAGCCGGGGAGGCCGGTCCCGAAGCCGGGGAGGCGGGTTCTGCCGCTAGGGTTGGGGATCGGCGGTGGCCGCCCAGAGGCAGGATTCCAACCTCCGACCAACTGGAGACGAGTCGGTATCCCAGCAACCCAAAAAGGACGCCAAATCTCACTTTACCTCAACCTCTTGCACCCTTTGGTATCCCAGAGTACTTTGTATACCAAGCGATGAGAGGTCGGTCACACCACACCGAGACTCCTCGCATACCGGTCACCGAGCCGGACAGCTGAGCCTCACAGCCCCAACAGGCCAGCGGATCCCCGAACGCGGACCCCCTTCCGCCACTACCGATCCGAAAGAGAACAATGAACAGCAACCCGGACATCGTGGTCCAGCCGCTGACAGCACCCAGCACCCAAACCGCCGCCGAGGCCACGGGCACAGGCCCGACTTCCGACGCAGGCCCCGGCGCGGGCGAGCCGACCGGCACGGCGGAGTCGCCGTCGTCGGCCTTCCCGTCCCGCCCGATCCCCGTCGCCCTCAGCCCCCGCCTCTACAACCGCGACCTCGCGCCGACGCAGAGGTCAGGCCGCAGCTGGAGCGCGTACAGCATCTTCACCCTCTGGGCGAACGACGTGCACAGCCTCGGCAACTACGCCTTCGCGATCGGCCTCTTCGCCCTCGGCCTGGGAGGCTGGCAGGTCCTCGGCGCTCTCGGGTTCGGGGCGGCCCTCCTGTTCGGCCTGCTGACGCTCTCGGGCTTCATGGGTCAGAAGACCGGCGTCCCGTTCCCCGTCATGAGCCGGATCTCGTTCGGCATCCACGGCGCGCAGATCCCCGCGCTCATCCGCGGCGGCGTCGCGATCGCGTGGTTCGGGATCCAGACGTACCTCGCTTCCGTCGTCCTTCGGGTCCTCCTCGTGGCGCTCGCACCGGGCCTCAAGCCCCTCGATCAGGGCGACATCCTCGGCCTGTCCCCACTGGGCTGGATCGCCTTCGTGTCGCTCTGGATCGTGCAGGTTGTGATCGTGAGCTACGGGATGGAGATGATTCGCAAGTACGAGGCCTTTGCTGGCCCGATCATCCTCGCGACCATGCTCGCCCTGGCCATCTGGATGTTCGCCCGCGCGGGGTTCTCGCTCGCATGGCACACGAACGCGACCCTCGATGGGCCCGCGATGTGGGGCCACATCTTCGGCGGCGGCGCCCTCTGGGTCTCGATCTACGGCACGTTCGTACTCAACTTCTGTGACTTCACCCGCGCGGCGAAGTCGAAGGCCTCCATCGTCAAGGGCAATTTCTGGGGCATCCCGATCAACATGCTGATGTTCGGCGCCGTGAGCGTGGTCCTCGCGGGGGCCCAGTTCAAGATCGACGGCAGGGTGATCACGTCCCCGTCCGACGTCGTCCAAGCCATCCCGAACACGTTCCTCCTTGCCGGAGCATCGCTCGCACTCCTCGTCCTGACCATCGCGGTCAACCTCATGGCCAACTTCGTCGCCCCGACCTACGCCCTCACGAACCTCTTCCCGAAGCGGCTCAACTTCCGCAAGGCGGCGCTCGTCTCGGCAGTCATCGGCCTCGTGATCCTCCCTTGGAACCTCTACAACAACCCCGCCGTGATCGTGTACTTCCTCGGCGGTCTCGGGGCGCTGCTCGGCCCCCTGTTCGGCGTGATCATGGCTGACTACTGGCTCGTCCGCCGCGGTCGCGTGAAGGTGCGTGAGCTGTACACCGAGGAGCCGACCGGCGCGTATCACTACCACCGTGGCGTGAACCCGCGGGCCATCGCAGCGCTCGTGCCCTCGGCCGCCGTCGCCCTCGCAATCGCGTTCGTCCCGGCGCTGAACGTCCTGTCCGAGTTCGCGTGGTTCTTCGGCGCGGGCCTCGGTGCGGTCGCCTACTGGCTCGTCGCCGACCGCCGGCGCCGGTTCGAGGACGCCGACGGCGAAGCGATCGCCGTGCCGGTCGTCCACTGACCGGCCCTCGGCCCGCTCCCCCAGCACACTCCCCCCGCCTGCCTGGCATTGCCACGACCCAGAGAGCTTCCGATGCGCATCCTCGTCGCCAACGTCAACACCACCCAGTCCATGACGGACGCCATCGCGGCCCAAGCCCGCCGCGCGGCGCTCCCTGACACGGAGATCGTGGGCATCACCCCGCGCTTCGGGGCCGATTCCTGCGAAGGGAACTTCGAGAGCTATCTCGCGGCGATCGCGGTCATGGACGCGGTGACGCGGTACGACGGCGAGTTCGACGCCGTCATCCAGGCCGGCTACGGCGAGCACGGGCGGGAGGGCCTCCAAGAGCTCCTCGACGTCCCCGTCGTCGACATCACGGAGGCCGCCGCGGCGACAGCGATGTACTTGGGCCACAGGTATTCGGTCGTGACGACCCTCGACCGGACCGTCCCGCTCATCGAGGACCGCCTCAAGCTGGCCGGGCTCGACGCGCGGTGCGCCTCCGTCCGTGCGTCGGGGATGGCGGTGCTCGAGCTCGAGGCCGACCCCGGACGCGCCGTGGAGGCGATCGTGGCCGAGGCAGAGTGGGCGGTCCGGGAGGACAAGGCCGAGGTGATCGTTCTCGGCTGCGGCGGCATGGCCGAACTCGAGGAGCGCATCCGCGAACGCTGCGGCGTCCCCGTGGTCGACGGCGTCGCTGCCGCCGTCGCCGCGGCGGAGTCCCTCGTGCGCCTCGGGCTCACGACGTCGAAGGTCCGCACCTACGCCAACCCGCGGCCGAAGAAGGTCGTGGGCTGGCCGGTCCCGGCCTTGTCGGAACCTGTTGCGCAGGAAGCCGCGCCGGTCGTCGAACCAGCCGCGTAGCCGCCACCAGTTCCCGCCGAACCTTTCCGAGTGCGAACGCCGCACCGAGACGCAGGCCATCTGACGCCGATGGCCGAGGCGTCACGGTGCGGCGTTTTGGGACGCGTCTTTGTCGACATCGGCGGCCTCAAGGTGGGCGACCGCGTAATAGTTGCCGGGACATCGAGATGAGCCCTCCGACCACGCCGCTAGGCTGAGGCCATGACTGCGATCGAGCGCACGCGCGTCGCGATCGTCGGCGGCGGCCCCGCCGGCATGTTCCTCGGTCTCCTGCTCGCGCGGGGCGGGATCGAGGTCACGGTCCTCGAAAAGCACGCGGACTTCCTGCGGGACTTCCGCGGCGACACCGTGCACCCCTCGACTCTCACTCTGCTCGACGAGCTCGGACTCGGACCCGCGTTCGAGGCGCTCCCCCAGCGGCGGATCACGTGGGTCGGCGCAGACCTCGATTCCGGCCCAGCCCAGCTCGGAGACCTCTCCCGGCTCCGCGGCCCGCACAACTACATCGCCCTTGTTCCGCAGTGGGACCTGCTCGAACTGCTCGCGGACGCCGCGAGCAAGGAGCCGAGCTTCCGGCTCCTCCGTGAGGCAGAGGCCAGTGGCCTACTGTGGGAGGGCGCCGACAGCGGCGCGGCCCCCGGCAAGGCGGACGACGACGGCGCAGCCCCCGCCGGCGCCCGGGTCGCCGGCGTTGTGTGGAAGCCGGGAGGCGAGGGCGAACCCGAACGGCACCTGGAGGCGGATCTCGTGGTGGCGTGCGACGGCCGAGGCTCCGTGGTCCGCGCCGCGGCCGGGCTCGAACCGACAGCTTTCGGCGTGCCGATGGACGTGTGGTGGTTCCGCGTGCCGCGGGATCCCTCGGATCCGGAGGGCGCGGTCGGGAGGATCCACCGCGGGCAGTTCCTCATCATGATCGACCGCGGGGACTACTGGCAGTGCGGCTACGTAATCCGCAAGGGAGCCGACGCGAAGCTCAGGTCCCAGGGAATCGCAGCCTTCCGCGACCGCTTGGCCGACGCGCTGCCATGGCTTGCCGGGCGCCTCGCGGAGGCTCCGGCGTCGTTCGACGACGTCAAACTGCTCGACGTGCGTCTCGACCGCCTCTCCCGCTGGCACCTCCCCGGCTTCCTCGCGATTGGGGACGCGGCCCACGCGATGAGCCCGGTCGGCGGCGTCGGCATCAATCTCGCGGTGCAGGACGCCGTCGCGGCGGCGCGCATTCTCCGGCCGGCCCTCGCCGGCGGCGGCCTGGTTCCCGAGGCCGTGCTGCAGAGCGTGCAGCGGCGCCGCTGGTGGCCGACGGCCCTCATCCAGGCGTTCCAGCAGCTCGCCCACCGCGCCGTCGTGGGCAAGGTGCTTGACGAGGACGCCGCGCGCGCCGCGGACTGGACGACCTCGGAGCACGTCCCGCTGCCGCTCCGGATGCTGGATGCCCTTCCGGCTCTGCGCGTCGTCCCTGCGCGGCTCGTCGGGATCGGACCGCTCCCCGAGCATGCCCCGCCTTGGGCCCGCCGCTGACCGCACCCCGGGCCGCGCCCGCCGTACACTCGCGTCCATGACTGCTGCTATGCCCTCTATGGATTCGCGGGTCTTCGACGCTGACCTGCGCGCACAGTTCGAGGTGTTCCTCGACGAGCATCGTGCAGCGCTCGAGGGCTGCCTCGACGGCCTCACCGAGGCGGAGGCGCGGGCGTCCCTCGTGCCGTCGCGAACCACGCTGCTCGGTCTCGTCAAGCATGGGGCGTTCATAGAGCGGGTGTGGTTCGACGAAGCGGTCACGTGCCGGTCCCGCGCCGAGATCGGAATTCCGATGACGCCGGACGAGTCCTTCGTGCTCGACGACGGCGACACCATCGAGACCGTGCGGGCCGCATACCGCGAGGCGTGTAGAGACTCGAGGCGCGCCATCGCACACTTGGCGATTGACGACGTCGTCCGCGGAAACCGGCGCGGGCCCCTCCCGCTGCGCTGGGTGTTCCTCCACATGCTCCGCGAGCTCGCCCAGCACTGCGGGCATGCCGACATCCTGCGGGAGCAGGTCCTCGCCGCCCGCTGAAGGGCTCGTCGGCCGAAGCGTTGTGCCGTAGTCTGGATCTGACTGGATCGGACCAGTATCCCCAGAGCGGAGGCTCGCTTGCCACTCCTCAACAGCCAGGTTCCCAAGCATGAGCAGCTGCGCTCGATCATCCTCCGCCTCGCCCAGGACGAGCTCAGCCCGGGCGGGCGCCTCCCGAGCGAACGCTCCCTCATGGACGAGTTCGAAGTGAGCCGGATCACAGTGCGCGCGGCCATCGGCCGCCTGGTCGCGGAAGGCCACCTCGTTCGGGTGCCCGGCAAGGGGACCTTCGTGGCCGATGCAACCGTCCAGTCCACGCTTCACCTGGCCTCGTTCACGCAGGAGATGGAGGCTCAGGGGCACACGCCGAGCACGGTCGTCCTCATCGCCGAGCGAACGACGGCGCCACCCGAGTCCGCGCGAGCGCTCGGCTTGGCAGCTGGGGCAGAGGGAATCCACCTCCGCCGGCTCCGGCTCGCCGACGGCCGGCCCGTGAGCGTCGATGACGCGTGGTACAGCGCGGAATACGCTGCCGGCCTCCTCGACCTCGACCTCTCGGGCTCTGTCTATGCGGCCCTCGCGACCCAGTTCGGATGCCAGATCGACCGCGCGCGCCAGACAGTGCGGGCGGAGGGGGCGCCGGCCGACGTCGGAGTCCTGCTCGGGACGGGGACCGGAGCGCCGGTGCTCGTCTTCGACCGCACCTCGTCCTCCGGGGAACGCGCGATCGAGCACACGCGCTCGTGGTACCGCTCGGACCGCTACTCGCTGGGGATGGAGGTCCGACTGTGATGTACCTCTTGACACCTCGGCCGGCGCGTCTCAAACTGAACTGGTCATAACCAGACATTACCTGCCGATCCGGCCGGTTCCCAGCCCTCGTTCCTTCACGCAAAGGTGCATGCAATGTCTACGTCTGATTCGGCCGTCAAGGCCAGCGAAAAGAAGCCGAACGCGGTCTTCGCGACCCTCCAACGCCTTGGCCGCTGCCTCATGCTCCCGATCGCGGTCCTGCCCGCCGCGGGCATCCTGCTCCGGCTCGGCCAGGCCGACCTCCTCGGCGCGATCCCGGGCTTCTCCGCTGGCGCGGCCGTCATTTCAGCGGCTGGGAACGCGGTGTTCACCTGGCTGCCCCTCATCTTCGCGGTCGGCATCGCCATCGGCTGGGCCAAGAAGGCGGACGGCTCGACGGCTCTGGCCGCCGTCGTCGGCTACATGGTGATGGACGGCGTCTTCAAGGCGATGTCGCCCGTGGTCCTCGCCGGCCAGAAGGACCCGACCGGGCAACCCGCCGTCATCAACTACGGTGTGCTCGCAGGCATCATCGTGGGCCTCTTCTCCGCCATGCTGTGGGCACGCTTCTATCGGACCAAGCTCCCGGACTTCCTCGGGTTCTTCTCGGGCCGCCGCCTCGTGCCCATCCTGACCTCGGTCACGAGCCTCGTGGTCGGCGTCGTCCTCTCGTTTCTGTACCCGCTGTTCAACGCGGCCCTCTCGTGGGTCGGACAGGCCGTCGCGTCCAACACCGTCATCGGCGGCGGGATCTACGGCTTCGCGAACCGCATGCTGATCCCCGCGGGCCTCCACCACATCCTCAACTCCGTGGTCTGGTTCCTCATCGGCGACTACACCAACGCCTCCGGCCAACTCGTCCGCGGCGACCTCAACCGCTTCTTCGCCGGCGATCCGAGCGCGGGTGTCTTCATGACCGGCTTCTTCCCGATCATGATGTTCGGCCTCCCCGCCGCAGCCCTCGCGATCTGGCGCCACGCGAAGCCCTCGCAGAAGAAGATCGTCGGCGGCATCATGCTCTCGACAGCCCTCACGGCGTTCCTCACGGGCATCACCGAACCGCTCGAGTACTCGTTCATGTTCGTCGCGTTCCCGCTCTACGTGATCCACGCGTTCCTCACGGGAACGTCGCTCGCGCTGGTCAATCTCCTGGGCATCCACGACGGCTTCACGTTCTCGGCCGGGCTCATCGACTACATCCTCAACTTCGGCAAGGCGCAGAACGCGTGGCTCCTGATCCCCATCGGGATCATGTACGGCTTCATCTACTACTTCCTGTTCTCGTTCGTCATCAAGCGCTGGAATCTGCGGACCCCCGGGCGCGAAGATGATGAGGTCAGTTCCGAGACCGAACCCGCGAAGTAGGCTGCCCGTGGAGATCGTCATCCTGGCCGACGCCGAGTCGGTCGCCAGCGTCGCAGCGGACATCATCCAGGCCCGCGTCGAAGACGCCCGGGCCCAGGGAGGCCGGGCAGTCCTGGGCCTGGCGACCGGCTCGACCCCGCTCGGGACCTACCGCGAGCTCATCCGACGCCACCGCCACAACGGCCTGTCCTTCGCCGACACCGAGGCCTTCACCCTCGACGAGTACCTCGGCCTGCCCCCCGAGCACCCCGAGTCCTACCGCTCCGTCATCCGACGCGAGCTCACCGACAGCATCGACCTCCCCGACGCCGCCGTCCACAGCCTCGACGGCCAGGCCCCCGACCCCGAGGCCGAAGCCGCCCGCTACGAGGCCGCCATCGCCGCCGCCGGCGGCGTCGACATCCAGATCCTCGGCATCGGCACCGACGGGCACATCGGCTTCAACGAACCCATGTCCTCCCTCGCCTCCCGCACCCGCATCAAGACCCTCACCGACCAGACCCGCCGCGACAACGCCCGCTGTCGGCGCCCTCCCACAGTAGGCCACTGGCCCCCCCCCCCCGCATCAAGCCCCCCCCCGCCCAGCCCCGCCGCGACAACGCCCGCTTCTTCCCCAGCCTCAACGACGTCCCCCACCACGTCCTCACCCAAGGCCTGGCCACCATCCGCGACGCCCGCCACCTCCTGCTCATCGCCCTCGGGGCAGGCAAGGCCGGAGCCCTGGCCGAAGCCGTCGAGGGCCCCGTCGCCGCACGCTGCCCCGCCTCGGCCCTCCAACTGCACCCCCACGTCACCGTCCTCGCCGACCCAGCCGCCGCCTCAGCCCTCGAACACGACGACTACTACCGCCACGTCCTCGCCAACAAACCCACCTGGCAAGCCCACTGACGGGGCTCGGGCAGCCCGACCCGCCCGGCCCGCCCGGCCCGCCTCCCGTTGCGCCCCGCCTCCCGTTGCCCCGCCTCCCGTTGAGCCGTCACCTTCGCAGGGTCCCCACCCCGCGGACCTGACGGCGCAAGCACAGGGCACGCCCCGCCTCCCGTTGCACCGTCACCTCCGCAGGGTCCCCACCCTGCGGAGGTGACGGCGCAAGCACAGGGCACCCCCGCCTCCCGTTGCGCCCCGCCTCTCGTTGCGCCGCCACCTTCGCAGGGTCCCCACCCTGCGGAGGTGACGGCGCAATCAGAGGAGCCTGCGGAGGTGACGGCGGAAGTCTCCGGCGAGTTCCCAGAGGAGCTCCGCGACGACGACGGCCGATGCGGCCGACCATGCCTGCGGGCGGCAG
>NZ_DAIUJO010000139.1:0-8052 GCF_036848755.1 Sinomonas sp.
CAGGGAGACGGGCAGCCAGTGCCGAAGGCTCGGCAGCACGGCCAGGCGGCTGCGCGCGGGGCGGGCGCGCTCGTCGGCGCGCAGGACGGAATCGGGGTGGCTCATGGCACCCATCCTCGGACCCGGCCTCTAAGAGGGCTCTAAGAACCGCGGGCCTCGTGTGGTCCCCGCTCCGCTGGGGCGCTCTGGCAGGCTTCGGCTGGGGTGTCCGGAAGCGGTGGAGGCGGGAGCACAAGTTGACCTGGGTCGGCCGGCTCAGCGGGGCCCGTCTTTTCTTAGAGCCGTCTTAGACCCCCCGGCGCACCATGGACACCATGACCGGACGCCGACCGAGGAGAACCGACCATGCCTGACCTGACCTCACTGCTGTCCGGCTCGGGGCCGTGGCTGATCGCGATCGTGGCGCTCATCATGTTCATCGAGTCCGGGCTCCTGTTCCCGTTCCTGCCCGGGGACACCCTCCTGTTCTCGCTCGGGGTCCTCGGGGCCCACCTTCCCCTGCCCCTGCCCGTCCTGGTCCTTGTCGCAGCCCTGGCCGCGATCGCCGGCAACGAGGTCGGCTACCTCATCGGGAAGGCCGTCGGGCGCCGCTGGTTCCGGGCCGACGCGAGGGTCCTCAAGCTCAAGCACCTCGAAAGCGCCGAGGCGTTCTTCGCCCGCTACGGCGGCCGGGCCCTGGCCCTGGCCCGCTTCGTCCCGATTGCCCGGACCTACACCCCGCTCGTCGCCGGCGCCGCGAGGTATCCCCGCCGCCGGTTCCTGGGCTGGAACGTGCTCGGCGCCGCCGCCTGGACCGTCTCCGTGACGCTGGTGGGGATGTGGCTCGGGCACGTCGAGTTCGTCGCCAAGAACATCGACGCACTCGCCACGCTCCTGGTCCTGGCCTCAGTCGCCCCCTTGGGCGTGGAGGCCCTGCGCCGCCGCGCCAAGGCGCGCCGCCAAGCCGCGGCAGTCCTTGAGGGCGAGGTGGACTGAGTGGCGTTGACCGCCCGCATCCGCAAGGCGGGCCGCCCCTGGAAGGGTTCGGGGGAGGCGCGGCAGAGTCTTCCCTGATCCGGGAGAGGATACTGCAGCCGTTCCCCGCGATGAGCGCCGGGGCCGCGCCCTGCGCGACGGCGCCCGGTGCGGACCCAGCCGTCTGCTCTGGGCTGTGGCATCGCTGCTGGCGCGCGTCGGGCCGCTTCGGCTCGGCCGGGGGCCCGCGGACCGCATCCGGGCCTGGTAGCACATGCGGCCACGACGTGTGTGCTGCTGTGGGAGAACGGGGACGGGCCCCGATGGGAACCCCAGCGGTGCCGCGTGGAGCCTTGGCTGGGGCGCTCCGGCCCCCGGGGCCGGCCTCCGCCTGGCTGGTCCGCCCGGTCCTTCCCTGTCCCGGGGGCCCGCCACGGCGGGGACCGTTCCGGACGAGGGATCTTTCCCGGGCTATTTGACGCAGGGGATGCCTCCGCCCTGGAGCGCCCCGGTCCAGTCCGCGTAGGTCGGCCTGGGGGCCGGGGACTGCGCGGGAGCCGAGCGCTGCGCGGGGCTGGCTGGCTGCGCCGGGGCCGCGAGCGTGGCTGGGGCGGCCGATGTCGTGGCAGGGGAGGACGCGGTGGGCTTGGGAGTGGGATGGGACGTCGGGGCCAGGAGCGACCTGACGGTGGCCCGGACCTGGGCGAGGTCGACGGTGTTGATGGACTGGCCCTGGGGCGACCAGCCGAATCCGGTGATGGGCAGGGTCGTGAAGGAGATGCTCCCGCCGGTGAGGGAGCTGGCCTGCTGGAGGAGCTGGATGAGGTCGAGCCCGGAGTCGACGGCGATGTTCTTGCTCACGGCGTCCAGGACGTTCTGCATCTTCGGGATGTCGGCCAGGGTGCCGGCCTGCCTGAGCTGGTGCAGGACCGAGACGATGAAGGCCTGCTGGCGCCGTTCGCGGTCCAGGTCGCTGAAGCTGTAGCCCGTGTCGGAGGTGTCCCGGCGCTGCCGCACGAACGCCATGGCCTGCTTCGCGTCGATCTGCTGGAGGCCGGCCTTGAAGTCCACCCCGGAGTAGGTGTCCCGGGTGGCGCGGTTGAGGCAGACCGCGATCGGTGCGATAGCCTGGGCGACCTGGTAGAACGCGGCCATGGTGAGCTCGACGAAGTGGTCGATGTGCGCGCTGCCCAGGAACCCGGACACCGTGGCGATCTCGGCCCTGCGACCGGCGTCCCGGGCCTTCTGGTAGGCGGCGGGGCCGTCGGGCTGGCCGGCCCTGAGCAGGGCAGTCTGCTCGGCGGCCAGGGCGTACCCGTAGGCTTCCTTGACCTTGGCCTTGAACCCCGCCCCGGGAAACCCTGCCGTGGTGACGTAGTCGTCCCTGGGGATGGAGATGACGGTGGCCTTGGACCCGTCGGCTGGAATGTGGACGAGCATGAGGACGTTCGCGTTGTACCCGCCGACGCCGCTGCCGCCGGCGTGCAGGGCGCTGTAGACGTCCTGGGGGAGTGGTTTCCCGTCCTCGCCGAGGCGCGAGTCCATCCCCATGATCAGGATGTTGGTGTCCGCGCTCAGCTTGGGGACGGCCTGGGCTGAGGGGTCCGAGAGGATGTCGGAGCGGTGGATGCTGCCGTCGATCCGCGCGGCGGCTACCCCGATGTAGGCCAGGCCGCCGGACAGGGCGAGGGCCACGGCGAGGACCAGGCCCAGGAGGGCCCTGGGCCGGGGGCGCCGGACCCTGAAGCGGCGCCCCGCCCCGTCAGGCGAGCCTGCACCGACGGCCCGCCCCCTCGCCCGCGGGGCCCCGGGCGCCCTCGGGCGGTGGTGGAGGGGTCTCTGGCCGGTCCGTGCTCGGGCATCGGGGGCTCCTGCTCTCCTCGCTGATGGATTCCTCGCCTGCCGGGCGGCCAGCCTCGGAGCGTCCGTGGGCGTTCCATCCCTCCATGATGGGCGGCCCCCATCCGAGGGTTCTCTCTCTGGGAAGGGCTCGTGCAACTGTTCGGTGGCGGCGGCGCCTTCCCTCTGCGGGGGACCGGCGAGAGGGCCTGCCGCGGGTCCTCATCCGGCGCCCACCCGCACCCGGGCCCGGCGCAGCACCGCGATGCCCGCGGCCAGAGACCACGCCCCCAGTGCCGCGGGGGCCAGGACGTTCCCGGCCGCTGCTCCCGGGACCGCCGCGATGGCCGGGAGCAGCACGGCGATGGCCAGGGCGGTGCGGGACAGGGCCGGGCCGAGGGCAGCGGCCCCGGCACGGGAGATCCCGGCGAACAGGATCGGCCCGGGCACCAGGGAGAAGGCCGCGGGGAAGCAGGCCGCCACCGCAGCTGCGGCGCCTGCCCGTGCCTCCCCCGCTGCGGGGAGGACCGCGAGGGCGGTGGCCTCGGCCAGCCACAGGGCAAGGACCAGGGCCGCGCCCAGGACGGCGGCCAGCCCGGCGAAGGTCCCAGCGGTCCCGGCAAGGCGCACCAGGGCCAGGAAGAACAGCATGCACAGGGCGCTGCCCGCCCCGGCCAGGGCCCCTGCCGGGCCGAACAGCTCCACCAGGCCAGGGGACAGCGTAGCCAGGCGCCCCTGGGCAGCGGGAGCCGCTCCGCTAACGAGCGCCCAGCCCAGCGCCCGGGCAGTCAGCAGCACAGCCCCGACACAGCCCAGGAACCCGCCGACGAGCGAGACGGCAGGGTCCGAACGGCGCGGCGGGGCCGTGGGCGCGGCGGTCAAAGGGAACCTCCTCCTGCTGATGGCCTGTTCACCGGTGACGGGGCTCCACCCGCGGTCCCGGCGGCACCAGGAACATGGGCGGCAGCCCCATGCGGGGCGGGCAGGGCGCATGGGGGACGCTCCCGCCCGCCCCTCCCAGCCATTCCCGGACCAGAAGGCGGCACCGGGGGCGACGGACCGGGGGCCGCCGCAGGGCAGGGCTGCGGGGCCCTGAGAGGAAACGCCCGGCTGGAGGCTTGACCACCGGCGCTGTCCTGTTCCCGGCCCCGCCCGCACAGTATCGTCCCCGGCGGCTGAGAGGGAGCTGAGGACCCGCCCGGTCGGGGTCGCCGCCCCTTGGACCCTATTCTGGGATTGCCCGCGCCGGCCGAGGAGGGCGTGCTCCTCCGGCCCGTGCCGTGGAGAGCGGACCCTGGACACCCGGGCAGCGGGGCGGGGCCGCTGCCGTGCGAGGGTCTGCCCCCGCTGCCAGCAGGGCCTTCCAGAGTCCTCGGAGACTGCCGCGCTAGCCTCGGGGCCTGCCCAGCTGCCGTCCGTCGACCCGAGGGGAGCCGCCATGCCGGATCCGCACGATGCCCCTGGAGCCAGCCGCAGGCCAGGGGAGCCCTGGCGGGGCCTCTACCGGCAGCTGATCGACCGCGACCGGCGCCGCCGGTCCCGGCGCCGGAGGATCGCCGTGGTCTCCGCGGCGGTCGTCCTGGCCCTCGTCCTGGCCAGCGGGGCCTTCGCCGCGGCGGCCTACTTCGGCCTCGTGTGCGGGATCCGGCGCTCCGATGCGCTCACGGGAGGGTCGGGGTTCGGCCAGGACGTGAACATCCTGGTGATGGGCCTGGACAGCAGGCTGGACGAGAACGGGAAGCCGCTGAGCCAGCAGGACTACCAGGCCCTGCACTCCGGGAACTCCTCGGACGGGGGCTACAACAGCAACGTCCTGATGGTGCTGCACGTGCCCAAGGGCGGGGGCCAGACGACCGCGGTGTCCATCCCGCGTGACGACTGGGTGTCCATCCCCGGGTCCCCGGACGGGATGTCCCACGGGAAGGTCAAGCAGGCGTACGGTTTCGCGATGGACCAGGCGATGCGCACCCTCCAGGCCAGCCCCGGGGGCAGGAGCGCCTCGGAGATCTACCAGCAGGCCCGCGACGCCGGACGGAAGGCCGAGATCAAGACTGTGGAGCAGTTCCTGAACATCAGGATCGACCACTTCGTCGAGATCACGATGGCGGCGTTCCTGGACGTCGCGAGGGCCCTGGCCCCCATCACGGTGTGCCTGCAGGAGGCCACCAAGGACTCGTACTCGGGCGCGGACTTCAAGAAGGGCGTGCAGCAGCTGGACGCCCAGCAGGCGGTGGCGTTCGTGCGCCAGCGCCGCGACACCTCCGGCTCCGGCCTGGCGCTCTCGGACCTGGACCGCGAACGGCGCCAGCAGGCCTTCATCGCCTCCCTGCTGCACCAGCTCAGGCAGACGAGCACGCTCACCGACGTCGGGAAGATCCAGGGCCTCCTCAACGCCGTGAAGGACAAGATCGCGGTGGACCGGTCGCTGAACCTGGTCGACTTCGCGTTCAAGGCCAAGCAGCTCGCATCCGGGCACATCAGCTTCGTCACCCTGCCGATCCTGCGGTTCGGCTGGTCCTCCACCGGCGAATCGGTCAACATCGTCGACAGGAGCGCGCTCCAGGCCGAGGTCGCCAGGCTCTTCTCGCCCCCGCCCACAAGCACCCCCAACCCCTCCCCGTCCCAGGCCCACATCCAGCAGGGGCCCCCGCCCGCGCAGCAGGCCCCGGCAGCCCAGAGCCCGGGAGCGCAGGGAGGACCATCGCAGCCCTCGTCCGCGCCGACCTACAACGCCGGGAACTGGGCAAGCGTCCTCCAGAGCGGTGGCATCCCCTGCGTCCGCTAGGACACCGCTGAACAAGGGATGATCTGCCGGTGTGGGTGCCGGGGCTGGGCGCGTCCAAGGCTGGTGCTGGTGGCGGTTGTCGGCTTGTCTGACGGTGGCGCGGGAGCCGGATGGGCTTGTGGGATGGCCGTGCCGGGGGTCTGTTTGGGCCTCCGGGGCCGCCGGCTGGCCCTGCGGGGGCTTCTAGCCGATGGCCCAGGCCCCGTTGATGCTGGTGAGTCCGAGATTGACCATCCGGCGCAGGTTCAGCCCGGCCGAGCGCAGACTGAGCCAGGCGTTGTTCCTGGCCACGCCGAGGTAGGGCACGCGCCGGTTCCCGCGGGCGAGCCAGGCGATGGAGCGCTCGACCATGGGGCGGTGGCGTCGGTAGGTGGCGATGAAGCCGGGGTCGGTGGCGCGGGCCCGGTGTTCGCGCTGGAGCGCGTCATGGGGATGCAGGGTCAGGGACTTGCCGTCCTTGGCGCTCGTGCAGCGGTCCCTGAGCGGGCAGCCGGTGCAGGCACCGCCGAAGGTGACGCGGCGTTTGGCACTGATCCTGCGGGTGAGGCCGTTGGGGCAGGTGACCGTGCCGGCGGCCTCGTCCACGGTGAAGTCGTCTGGGGTGAACCCGCCCGCCACAGCCGGGCGCAGCGGCCAGGGCTTGATCACCGGGATGTGCCCGGCCGCAGCGACGGCGGCGAGCATCTCCCCGGTGCCGTAGGCCGAATCGGCGAGCACTTCCACGCCCGGGGCGGTGATGGTGGCGTCCCTGCCCAGCAGGCCCGCGCCGACGGCCGCGTCGCCGTTGCCCGGCCCGGAGGCCTTCGTCAGCGCGGACGCGGTGATGATCCCGGTATCGGGCTCGACGACGATATGGGCCTTGAACCCGTCCTGGCGCCTGGCCTGGGTCTTGTGCGCGTGCCGGGCGTCGGGGTCCACGGTGGAGATCACCCGGTCATAGGCGGTCTTGCGGGCGATCCGCCACCGCCCGTCGGTGCCGTCGGAATCCTCGGCCGGCTCCACGTCCTGGCCGGCGACCAGGGCCAGCAGCGCCACGGCCTCGGCGGCCCTGCCCTCGAGCCCGTCCGTGTCCAGGGCCGACAGCAGCGCCAGCGCGTCCGTGACCAGGGCCGAGACCAGCCCGTCCCGGGCCGCGGGGTCGTCCCAGGCGATCCGCGGCTTGCCCGGCTGGGCGTAGTCGTGGCCGGTGCAGGCCCTTGCGATCAGCCCGTCGGCCCCCGGCACCTCCCGGCCGACGCGGCGGATCGCGGCGATCAGCTGCGTGACCGTGTCCTGGCGGGCCACCGCGTCGTCCAGGACCGTCGAGTCCAGGGCCCGGCGGGCCTTGGCCTTCAGGACCCCGGTCTCGGCGACCACGGCCGCGACCGCCTCGAAGATCCGCTCCGGGCGCCCGCTCGCGGCCAGACGCCGGCGCCAGTACGTCAGCGTCGTCGGATGGAAGGCCTTCGTGGTCACCGCGTACCCGCAGGCCGCCTTCCAGCGCAGGTCGTAGGTCACCGCCTCGGCGGCCTCCCGGTCCGAGAGCCCGTTCAAGGCCTGCAGGACCAGGACCGTGGCCACAACCTCGGCCGGGATCGAGGGCCGCCCACGCCCGGAAGGGAACAAGTCCTCGAACATGGCGTCCGGAAACAGCACCCGACGGTGCCCTGCCAGGAACGCGAAGACGCTGCCGGGATCCAGGAGGTCCCCAGCCAGCGCCTCGACGTCCAGGATCTCCCGCTGCCCATCATCACGACCCTGCATAGACCAAGTCTTAACGATCAGCAGAAGGAACCCGGCAGGCACGCCCCAAGCGCAGCAGATTGTTCAGCGCGGTCCTAGGGGGCGGCGTCGGCTGGCTCACGCGACGCTTCGGCGCCGCCAGTGACAACCTGCGCGCCGTCGACTTGGTCACCGCCGACGGCAGACTCATCAGGGTGGAGGCGGAGAGCGAGCCGGAACTGTTCTGGGCGCTGCGCGGCGGCGGAGGGAACTTCGGCGTCGCGACGGCGTTGGAATTCGATCTGCACGACGTCGGGCCCGAGGTCGTCGCCGGCCCGGTTATCTATCCGATTGACCAGGCCCGTGAAGTCTTGGCGGGATGGTGCGCGGCTGTGAAGGACCTGCCGGAAGAGGCGATGTCGGTCGCGGTCCTGCGCACCGCTCCGCCGGACCCACCTTTCCCAATTCGACTCTGGGGACAGCCAGTCCTTTCCCTGAGCATGATGTGGAGCGGGGCCGCGGAGGACGCCGAGAGCGGACTTCGGCCCCTGCGGGGTCTGGGCTGCCCCGGAGTGGATGCCGTGGGACCCAAGCCTTACGTCGCTGTCCAGAGCTCCCAAGACCCCTACTGGAGGCCTGGTGCGCAGAACTACTGGAAGGCCGACTATCTCTCCGGCCTCGACGAGGCCGCCATCGCCACGCTCGTCGACGCTGCGGCGTCGTTCACCTCTCCAGGCTCGGACATCAAGCTCGCTGCCCTCGGCGGGGCGCTT
>NZ_DAIUJO010000140.1:0-7978 GCF_036848755.1 Sinomonas sp.
CGTACCCGAAACGGTGGGAGAGGGATAGCCGTACCCGAAACGGCCAGGGCGCGGGACAGCCGTACCCGAAACGGTGGGAGGGGGGTGGGGCTACTCTACGGTGACCGACTTGGCGAGGTTACGCGGCTGGTCCACGTCGAATCCCTTCGCCGCCGCGAGCTCGGCGGCGAAGATCTGCAGCGGGACGGTCGTGAGCAACGGCATGAGCAGAGGAGGCGTCTCCGGCACATAGACGACGTGCTCGGCGTATTCGCGCACGGCCTCGTCGCCCTCCTCCGCGATCACGAGCGTGCGTGCCCCGCGGGCCCGAACCTCCTGGATGTTGGAGACCACCTTGGCGTGCAGAGAGTCCCGGCCGCGCGGCGACGGCACGACGACGAACACTGGCTGGCCCTCGTCGATCAGGGCAATGGGCCCGTGCTTGAGCTCGCCCGCGGCGAAGCCCTCCGCGTGCAGGTACGCGATCTCCTTGAGCTTGAGGGCACCCTCGAGCGCGACCGGGTAACCGACGTTGCGGCCCAGGAAGAGCACGGACTTCTCGTCCTTCATGCTCCGAGCGAGCTCGCGGAGGGGGCCCGTGGTGTCGAGGACCTTCTGGATCTTCTCGGGGATCTTGTTGAGGTCGGCCAGGACGTCCTTGATCTGACCGGAGAAGATGTTCCCGCGCAGCTGGGCCAAATAGAGCCCGAGCAGGTAGGCGGCCGTGATCTGGGCGAGGAATGCCTTGGTCGAGGCAACGGCGATCTCGGGCCCGGCGTGCGTGTAGAGGACCGCGTCGGACTCGCGTGGGATCGTCGAGCCGTTCGTATTGCAGATCGAGACCGTCTTCGCGCCCTGTTCGCGCGCGTACCGGACGGCCATGAGGGTGTCCATCGTCTCGCCGGACTGGCTGATCGAGACGACGAGGGTGTTCCTGTCCACGATTGGCTCGCGGTAGCGGAACTCGTGCGCGAGCTCGACTTCAGTGGGGATCCTGCACCAGGTCTCGATCGCGTACTTCGCGACCATGCCGGCGTACGAAGCGGTGCCGCAGGCAAGCACGATGATCTTGTTGACCTGCTTGAGCTCGGCGGGATCGATGCGCAGCTCATCGAGGATGAGACGGCCGCGCGTGTCCGAGCGGCCGAGCAACGTGTCATGCACGGCGGCCGGCTGGTCGTGGATCTCCTTCTCCATGAAGGAGGGGAAGCCGCCCTTCTCGGCCGACGCCGCGTCCCACGAGACCTCGAACTCCTTGCCCTCGGCGGGCCGGCCGTAGAAGTCCGTGATCACGAACGAATCGGGGGTGATCGTGACGATCTGGTCCTGACCGAGCTCGACGGCACGCCGCGTGTGGTCGATGAAGCCCGAGACGTCCGAGCCGAGGAAGTTCTCCCCTTCACCGAGGCCGACGACGAGCGGCGAGTTCCGGCGCGCAGCGACGACGACGCCGGGCTGCTCCGCGTGCACCGCGAGGAGCGTGAACGCCCCCTCGAGCCGCTGGGACGCGAGCTGCATCGCCTTGGTGATGTCGCCGTCGGCCGCGCCGCGGTAGAAGTCGCCGATGAGCGCGGCCGCGACCTCAGTGTCGGTCTCCGATGCGAAGACGACGCCCTTCGCGAGCAGCTCCTGCTTGAGCTCGGCGTAGTTCTCGATGATGCCGTTGTGGATGACGGCCAGACGCCCCTGATCGGCAAGGTGGGGGTGGGCGTTCGCGTCCGTGGGCCCGCCGTGCGTGGCCCAGCGGGTGTGCCCTATACCCGTGAGGCTCGAGGGCAGCGGGTGCTCCTCGAGTTCGGCGATGAGGTTCGCGAGCTTGCCGGCCTTCTTCCGAGACTGCACAGTGCCGTCCGACACGACGGCGACCCCCGCCGAGTCGTAGCCCCGGTACTCGAGGCGGCGCAGTCCCTCGATCACGACGTCAAGGGCGCTGTAGTCTCCGTTGCGGCGCGCAGTTGCACTACCGACGTAGCCGACGATTCCACACATGCCGATCATCCTACCGGGGTCTCATTTCACGGCGTATTTCGCTCAGAGCGACCACGTTGGCAGAATCACCTGAGTGAGTCTGGACAGGAACGAGTTCGACGGCGACGGTGCCACCCCCTTCGTCGAGCTCGATCGCGCCCGCTGGTCCCAGCTCGCAAACCGCATGGAACAGCCGCTCAACCAGGAAGACATCGACCGGCTGCGCGGCCTCGGCGACCCCCTCGACCTCCGCGAAATCCGTGAGGTCTACCTCCCGCTCAGCCGCCTGCTCTCCCTGTACGTCGAAGCGTCCGGCCAGCTGCACAGCGCGACCCAGACGTTCCTCGGCGAGAAGACTCAGCGCACGCCGTTCGTGATCGGAGTGGCGGGCTCGGTCGCCGTCGGCAAGTCCACGATCGCCCGCGTGCTGCGCGAGATGCTGCGCCGCTGGCCGTCGACCCCGGATGTGCAGCTCATCACGACGGACGGGTTCCTCTATCCGCTCGCCGAGCTCACCCGCCGGGGGCTCCTCGACCGCAAGGGGTTCCCTGAGTCGTACGACCGCCGGGCCCTCCTGCGGTTCGTCGCCGAGATCAAGTCCGGCGCGGAGGAGGTGCGGGCGCCCTGGTACTCGCACCTCACCTACGACATCGTCCCCGGCCGGGAGGTCGTGGTGCGCAGGCCTGACGTGCTCATCGTCGAGGGCCTCAACGTCCTCGCCCCCGCGCGCCCGCGGCTCGACGGCACCACCGGTCTGGCTCTGAGCGACTTCTTCGACTTCTCGATCTACGTCGACGCGAAGACGAGCTCGATCGAGGAGTGGTACGTCCAACGCTTCCTCAAACTCCGCTCAGGCGCCTTCGCCCAGCCGGAGAGCTACTTCCACCGCTACGCCTCGCTCTCGGACACCGAAGCGATCACGACGGCGCGCAGCATCTGGAAGTCGATCAACGAGCCGAACCTCATCCAGAACGTCCTGCCGACCCGCGGCCGCGCCCAGCTCGTGCTGAGCAAGGACGCGGACCATTCGATCCGGCGGATGCTCCTGCGCAAGGTCTGACACGCACCAGGCAGTCACCCGCAGTTCACATAACATCCGCTATGTTCACGCTACTCTGGCGCCATGCTCAACGGATTCAAAGCCTTCATCATGAAGGGCAACGTCCTCGACCTTGCCGTCGCCGTCATCATAGGTGCCGCGTTCAACGCGGTCGTTACCGCTCTCGTCCAGAACGTCCTCATGCCCATCATCTCGGTCCTGGTGGGACAGCCGAACTTCGACAGCTTCCTGGTCTTCGGGCCCGTGAAGATCGGCGTGTTCCTCACGGCCGTTGTGAACTTCCTCATTGTCGCGGCGACGATCTACTTCTTGGTTGTCATGCCCATGAACCACCTCATCGAGCGGCGCAACCGCCGGCTCGGCATCCACGACAAGGCGGCGGAGGAGCCCGTCGACCCCCAGATTGCGCTCCTCACCGAGATCCGGGATGCACTCAAGGCCCGCGAGGTCTAGGCCTTTCCCCTCCCCGCAGTGCACGACGCCGGCCGCCCACCCTGTCGAGGTGGGCGGCCGTCTGCTTTGAGGTTCGTCGCCTAGACTGGCCCGGCCCGCCCTCTCCATGGGACCCCCTCGCTAACCTCAGGAGCCCGCTCACCATGGACTATCAGGCCGACACGACGCCGCTGCCCCCTCCCCGCATCCATGGACGCGGGGTCACCCCGCTGGGCCCTGTGGACGCCGACCCCTCTGCGCCGTCGCCGCAGGGGTGGAGGGACCGCCGTCGCCTGCCGGCCCTCCCGCCGCTCGAGCCCGAGGACCAAGAGCCTCGCGAGCGAGAGCCTCGGGGGCGGCTGCCGCGGCTTCCGCGCCGGACAAAGTCCAAGCGGGGCAACGGCAGGAAGCCTCGTGGCCGGTTCCGCCGCGCCCTCCGGATCACCGCAATCGTGAGCATCATCGCCGTCGTCGGGAGCCTCGTCACGACGCTCGCGTACAACTGGATCACCCCGCCGCGCACCGCGTTCATGCTCGAGGCCGGCGAGCCCACCGTGTACCAATATGTCGCGATCGACCACATCAGCCGCTACACGATCGCATCGGTCATCGCCCACGAGGACGAGGAGCTCGGGACGCGTGCGGGCGCCTTCTCGATCGATGACTTCATGGCCCGGGCCCAGGCCTTCGCATCCGGCCAGCCCGATCCGAGCGGCTCGACGGTCCCGCAGCAGCTTGTGAAGAACATCTTCCTCTGGCCGAGCCAGGACCCACTCCGGAAGGGAATCGAGGCGGGACTTTCCGAAGAGTTCGACTTCATGCTGCCGAAGGAACGGATCATGGAGCTGTACCTCAACTACGCGCAGTTCGGGCCGAAACTCTTCGGCATCTGCGCGGCCAGCTGGTACTACTTCAACGCTCCGCCCTCCCAGCTGACCCAATACGAGTCGGAGCAGCTCATGGGTGTGCTCCCCGACCCGGACAACGTCCGCCGCGCGGCGGGCGGGGGCCTCGACATCAGCGCCGCCGCGAACCCGGAGGCAGCCGATCTCATCAACGGCGCGGCGAACGTCTGGGTGCCGCGGCAGCTCGCCGGAATGGGCGGCTGGCAGGCAGCCGTCAAGACGATCGGGATCGCGGACACCGCGGCAGACCACCCGGCCACCGAGAGCGGCCCGGACGGCTGTTCCACCATGCCGCAGGACGTCGCCAAACGGCTGCAGTCCGAGGGGGTCGGCTAGGCCTCACTCGGCGACGAGCTCAACGATTCCGTAGGCGCCCGTGTCGATGACGCGCCCGGGAGTGAACCCGGCAGGTGCCGCGAGCGCGAAGAACTCGTCCGCCGAGCGCTGCCTGCCCTCCGTCTGCGCGAGCATCATGATGTCCGAGATCGAGACGGGGAACTCGGCCCGGTTCGGCTCCTGCAGCCACTCGAGCACGAGCAGCCGGGCCCCCGCGGGCGCCGCCGCGCGGACCGTGCGCAGGATCGCCCGGCACTGGTCGTCGTCCCAATCGTGCAGGACGTCCTTGAGGAGGTAGACGTCCGCGGACGCGGAGAACCCCTCGAAGAGATCGCCCTCGACGGCGGTCACACGCCTTTCGACGCCCCGCGCCGCGAGGTATTCCGCTGCTCCGGCGAGCGGTCCGGCCTGATCGACGAGCACCCCCGAGAGCGCCGGACGGGCCCGGAGGACCTCCGCGAGCATCGAGCCCACCCCGCCGCCGACATCGCACACCGTCCCGTCCTCGGGCCACGGATAGGCGGCGACGATGAGGGGCGCGGCCATGAGGGTCAGCTCGCGCATCGTCCGGGCGAAGCCCTCCTCCTCGTCGGGATGCTGTGCGAGGTGTTCCCAGATCGTGGTCCCCGTCGCGGCGTTGAACGCCGGCAGGCCGTCACGGAGCGTCTCCGGAAGCCTGGACCAGCCTTCGATCACCATGGGCGAGGTCATGTAGCGGATCCAGCCGGCCATCGTGTGCGGATGCCCGTCGAGGAGGAGGCGCCCGGTGGAGGTGAGCGAGAAGCGGCCCGTTCGGTCGAGGCGTGCCAGCCCGTAGACGGCCAGCCCCCGCAGCACCCGGTGGACGGTGGGGGCGTGGAGGCCCAGACGCCCGGCGACGGCATCTGCCGTGAGCGGCCCCTGGGCGAGGGGCTCGACGAGCCGCGTCTGCACCGCCGCGCGCATGAGCATGATCGAGGCGACTCCCCCGCTCAGCTGGAGGAAGCGCGCCTGGGGCGGTTGAAGTGCGCCGCCCGCGCGCCCGAGCGCGGCACTGAGGCGCTGCACCCCCCGAACGAGGCTGGGCCGAAGGAGGGCTCCACGGACGAGGCCGCGCCTGAGCAGGACCTGACGGACGACGGCGGGCGACGGCTGGCGCATGCACCCAGACTAGGCCTGGCGCACCGACTCGGAGTTGTTGAGCGCGAGGGAGAGCCGGCGTTCGACGACGGCGGCGAGCCGTTGGGCGATGGCCTGGGCCGTAGCCTCGTCGGCCGCCTCGACCATGACCCGGACCACCGGCTCGGTGCCCGACGGGCGGAGGAGGACGCGTCCGGTGTCGCCGAGCTCCGCCTCGGCCTCTGCCACGGCGAGGCTCACGCCGTCGTCCTCCGTGACGCGCGACTTGTCGACGCCCTTCACATTGATGAGCACCTGCGGAAGCCGGGTCATGACGGCGGCGAGTTCCTTGAGCGGCTTGCCCGTCTTGGCGATCTGGGCTGCGAGCTGGAGCCCGGTGAGGACGCCGTCGCCCGTCGTCGCGTAGTCGAGGAAGATGACGTGGCCGCTCTGCTCCCCGCCGAGGGAATAGCCGTTCGCGCGCATCTCCTCGAGGACATAGCGGTCGCCCACCGCGGTCTCGCGCACGGTGATGCCCGCATCGCGCAGAGCGATCTTGAGGCCGAGGTTGCTCATGACCGTCGCGACGAGCACGTCGTCGCGCAGGCGGCCGTCCTGCTTGAGGGCGATCCCGAGGATCGCCATGATCTGGTCGCCGTCCACGATGTTGCCCTCGTGGTCCACCGCGAGGCAGCGGTCGGCGTCGCCGTCGTGGGCCACGCCGAGGTCGGCGCCGTGCGCGACCACCGCGGCCTGAAGCGTCTCGAGGTGTGTCGAGCCGACGCCTTCGTTGATGTTGATCCCGTCCGGCTCGGCGCCGATCACGATCACGTTGGCTCCGGCGTCCTTGAACACCTGGGGCGAGCAGCCGGAGGCAGCGCCGTGCGCACAGTCGATGACGACCGTGAGCCCGTCGAGGCGATGCGGGAGGGTCGTGAGGAGGTGCACGACGTAGCGGTCCTCGGCATCGGCGAAGCGGCGAACCCGCCCCACGCCGTCGCCCGTCGGCCGGACCGGCTCGCGCTCGAGTTCGGCCTCGATCGCGTCCTCGACCTCGTCGGGAAGCTTGTGGCCGCCGCGCGCGAAGAATTTGATGCCGTTGTCCGGGGCCGGGTTGTGCGACGCGGAGATCATGACGCCGAAATCGGCCTTGAGATCCGCCACGAGATACGCCGCCGCGGGAGTCGGCAGGACGCCCGCGTTGTAGACGTCGACACCCGCGCTCGCCAGGCCTGCTTCGACCGCCGCGCTCAGGAATTCCCCGCTCGCGCGGGGGTCCCTGGCGACGACGGCACGGGGCCGGGTGCCATCGGGAACCTCGCGGTGCCCAAGCACGACGGCGGCCGCTTGGGAGAGCCTGAGTGCCAACTGCGCGTCCAGCAGGCCATTGGCCAGCCCGCGGACGCCGTCCGTTCCGAAGAGCCTAGTCATCGGGACCAGTCTACGGGGCGCGGGCAAGGGAGCTGACCCGTGCGGGGACGCTGGGGCCGTCGGCGCATGCTCGCAGCGAGGAGCACGCGAGTGGTCCGACAACAGATTCGAGTACGGACAAGTGTGGTTTGTGAGTACGGCGACTTGGGACAGTAAAAGAACCGACCGGCAGTACAAGGAGGACGGGAAATGTTGGACTCGAAAGACGTCGTCCAAGCGTGGAACAGGGCGGGGAACCCTACTCCAGAGGCGCGCTTGGGCATGTACGCGCAGGCGCTGGCCTCCGGTTGCCGGATCGGCGCCTACCACGCCCTGGGGGACGATGAAGAGGACCGCGTCATCCTGGCGCTGTATCGGGTCGACCGCCCACGGGCCACTTTCGCCGACCTCCATCAGGCGCCCCCGCTGGCCCTCGCCAGCTACCACCAGCTTCTCCACGATCTCGCCCGCCAGGGCCTCGGCCCTCTGTAGGAGCGCGGCCCTCTGTAGCCGAGCGCGCGTCGTCGCGCGTCTGCGAGTCGCGCCGGGGTCACCCGCTCCAGACGTCTCCCGCCAGAATGCGGTCTGCCTCGGCTCGGGCTTGGTCCTCGCTCAGGCCGGCCGCCTCCAAGCTCCAGAGGAGATGCTCGCGCCTTCGCGAAGCCGGGGTATCCATGCGCCGCAGCCTCGTGGGCGCCTGCCATGGTTCTGCGGAACGAGGGACGGGCGCCTGCGCGTGCTCATGCCGAAGGAACGCCCGCAAACTTTCATCAGCTCCGCTGCTCATCGC